>NZ_NHRP01000009.1:31338-113627 GCF_002165385.1 Acinetobacter sp. WCHA39 | reverse complement strand
CATCATATTCGTCGTCAGAAAACAAGTATTATGCCATTATTTCAATGAGTTATCTTTTTTTGTCGTGTACAGAGAAAAGATTTATAAAATTAAAAAGAAGGAATCTATAAATATTATGCTTCATTTTTATTTTAGTTATACGGTAAAGAAGCCGTATAACTATAGTTAGATCAACTTTGGACCACTCATGGATACATCAACTTGGATTGCCACACTCTCATTTTTAGTCGCTTTATTGGCAGCCATCTATGCGAGATGGGCTTCATTTGAAGCCAAGAGATCTAACGATCTTGCATTTCACACAAATAAAATTGAAATTTATAAAGAGTTTCTCGTACTTAAGTATGCAATCCTCCAGCGAGAGGAAAATATTAGCTACGAAGATACAAAGAAATTCTACTTCTCCCACCTTTACTCTGAGTTTTTCTTCTCTGAGCAAACCCATAACAAAATCAAACAGTATTTTGACACCTGCTTTGATATTGCGGGAAAACCGATCGATGCCTCAAGGCTTGATGAGTTAAAGAAAAAAGAAAAAAGAAAAAGAACTGGTTGCCGAAGTTGAGCAAATGATAAAGAGATAACTTAAAATAGCTGTTAAGCGCCGAAATTGGCTGGTCTAACTAATGCTTCAAACCGTTCGCTTTACTCTCTGGGACGGGCTAAAGCCCGCCCCTTAACCAAACGTTATGTGTAGAGAGATCTCCTTATTGAACACGAATGAATTCTTTTCCAAGCTATTTCGGTGGCAGAAAGGTCGACAGAATACTGGTTACGACAAGATGCTTGTTGGTGATGGGCTATGGCCATATCCATTCGATGTCTACATACTAAGATTTCGCGAGGGCCAAGAAATACCTCCTCACGTAGACAAGGTAGATCGGGGCGAACATTATCGGCTTAATATAGTTCTGAAGGCGGCGGCGAGTTCATTTGTAGATCACCAATATTTGAAAATAGGCGCATCAAATATTTTAGATCTGACATTTCGGAGCACGCAGTAAGTAGGGTTTTAAAAGGTGGTCGGTACATTCTAAGTATTGGTTGGGTGAAAGACACATAACTTAGCGTTACATCTTTGTGTACAATTTGGTATCGATGCTCCGCAAAGATTTCTGGATTAGCAGCGACAGTCTTTTGGATATTTTTCTGCCCAAAATACAAGAAGCCCCATCATCCTGACGGGGCTTCTTCATATTCAGTTTATGTCGTTGATATCCTATTAACGACCACGTCCTATGTGTTTTATTATTCTCAATGAGACTTCCTGTCTCTCTATGATTGATAGATTAAAGCTAAAGTTGATGGCAGTATATTGGTTAAAGACGCTGATTATTGTAGGTTTAAGCTGACATCTATCTCACATGATATTTTTGTAGCTTTTCAATGATAGCTTTGAGTGTCTTAATTTCAAATTCATTTGCCTCAAAAGTTTCTGTTTGGTTTCGTTTAAAAATATCTCGGATTTCAAGAACCGCATTAGAATCAACTAGCCCAAGTTGTGTACCTACCTGACGGATTTGATCAATTGAACGTGAGCCATTGGTTGAACCATATCCAATATAAGCAGCAGATTTGCCTTGCCATTCTTTACCGAGATAGTCCAAGGCATTCTTGAGTGCTGGACTGTAGCCATGATTATATTCAGGGCTAATCAAGATAAATGCCTGTGCCTGCGCAATTTTATCTGCCCACTGCTGTTGTTTAGGTTGATCATAAATACCAGAAGCTGGAGGATGAGCACCTGCAAATAAAGGTAAGTCCCACTCTTTAAGATCGATGATTTCGGTTTGAATATCTTTTAATGCGAGTTCAGTGGTTGCTTGTAGTACCCAATTGGCCACTTTAATTGCCGTGCGGCCTTCGCGAACACTACCAACAATAATATAAATGAGCATATTGAAATTCCTGTGTTATTGCTTTGATTTTAAAAATGAATACTTTTAATGATCTTATACTTTTCTTTAGCGTAAAAAAAAGCTCTCATTTGAGAGCTTTTTTGTTACATCAATTTGATGCCTTGCTGACCAGCCGGGGTGACTCTGAAAATTTCTACTTCAAAGGTAATATTTTTACCAGCAAGAGGATGGTTAAAATCAATTTCTGTAGTGTCATCATTGACGGATTTTACGATACCGAACAAGGTCGCTTTGGCTTTGTCTTCAAATTCTATCATATGACCAACGATCGGACGTTGCTCAAACTTTACAGTATCGAAGATTTGGATATTTTCAGGATTCCAAGGACCAAACGCATCTTCAGGGGGTAAATGCACAGTACGACGGTCGCCTGCACGTAAACCAAATAATGCTTTTTCAAATCCTGGGAGTAGGTTGCCATCACCAATGACTAGACTAACAGGCTCTTCACGACCACGGGTATTATCAATTTCAACACCATTTTCGATCGATACTGAAAAATGTAAATCAACTTTTGAACCATCTTCAATCCGAATTTCTTCGTTTGGTTGGATAATTTCAGACATTTTTTGTTTCCGCATTTTGGATACGTTTCTTTTCAAGGAAGAAAGTATCAATAAGTAGCAGGATTGTTCCTAAGGTAATCGCACTATCTGCAATATTAAAAGCAGGGAAGTGACTGTCTTGATAATAGACATGAATAAAGTCAACGACATAACCCAATGAGACGCGGTCTATAAGGTTGCCTATAGCACCACCGAGAATTAATGCAATTGCCATCGGAAGGATGATCATTTTTTTTGGCATTTTCATTAACCAAAAAATAAAGATAATCGAGACAAAGCCTGCTAAAGAAGTAAAAAAGTAACGTTGCCAGCCACCAGCATCAGAAAGAAAACTGAATGCAGCACCATAGTTATGCAGTAATGTCCAATTCAGGAAAGGTAATACAGGAACAGGATCGGCATAGTTTAAGTGTGTACTTGCAATCCATTTTGTCCATTGATCTAACACAATGGCAAGGACTGAAAGTCCAAGCCACATGAGATTATGAGGATAAAACTGGAACAAGCCTTTTTTTGCTTGTGTATTAGGCATACTTTCTCACTTCGCCACTACCAGTGACATTGACGATACAACGAGCGCATAAACCAGCATGACCAACGTGGGTATTCACGTCTGGCAATACATGCCAGCAACGTACACATTTTTCACCATCAGCCGCAGAAACTTTGACACGTAATCCTGTTAAGTCAGTGCTTTCACCTTGTTCAGCATACGGGTAAACGATGACTTGAGACGTGATCAAGACGAAACGTAATTCATCAGCCAACTGATTTAATAATGTTTGTAATGCTTCATCTGCCCAAAGTTCAACTTTTGCAGATAAGTTACTACCAACGAGTTTAGCGTTACGTGCTGCTTCAATCTGTTTATTTACTGCTGATTTTACGCTAATCAATGTTTGCCAATCTGCTTCTGAAAGCAAGTTTGCTGTTGATGCAGTTGGGATGTCATACCATTCAGCAGTAAATACATATTTCTCAGTTTGCTCTGGGATCAATGGCCAAGCTTCTTGAGCTGTAAAGCTCAGGATTGGTGACATCCAGCGTACAAAAGCTTGTACTAAATGATACAACGCAGTTTGTGCTGAACGGCGAGCTTGTGAATCCGCTTTGGTGGTGTACTGACGATCTTTAATGATGTCGAGATAGAAACCACCTAAGTCATTGATACAGAAATTGGTCAATGCGTTAGTTACAATGTGGAAGTTCATCTCTTCATAGGCTTGCTGAATGGTTTTTTGTACTTCAGCCGCGCGTTGCAAGATGTATTGGTCTAATGCGATCAATTCGTTTACAGGTAAAGCATCTGTTGATGGCTTGAAACCATTTAAGTTTGCCAACAAGAAACGTAACGTGTTACGGATACGACGATAACCATCAGACGCACGGCTAAAGATTTCTTTACCAGCTGTCATTTCATATCGATAGTCAGCCGAAGCAATCCAGAAACGTAAACCATCTGCACCCATATCTTTGATGATGTCTTGTGGGGTGATGATGTTGCCTAATGACTTAGACATTTTACGACCTTTCTCATCCACGACGAAACCGTGAGTGAGTAGACCTTTATACGGTGCACGTTCATTAATCGCAATTGAAGTTAACAATGACGATTGGAACCAGCCACGATGTTGGTCTGAACCTTCAAGATATAAGTCTGCTGGATCTTGTAATTCTTCACGTTCACGTAATACTGCGTAATGTGTAGTACCAGAGTCAAACCAAACGTCTAAGGTATCGCGTACTGCATTATATTGTTCAGCATCCGCACCAATAAAATCGCTTGCATCACGGTTATACCAACCATCAATCCCTTCTTGTTCGATCAGTTGAGCGACTTCTTCGATCAATTCAGGCGTACGAGGATGCAAAGCATTGGTATCTTTGTGTACAAAGAATGGGATTGGTACACCCCAAGTCCGTTGACGTGAGATACACCAGTCAGGGCGTCCTTCAATCATCGATTGAATACGATTTTTACCCCAATCTGGGACAAACTCGATGTCATTTTCAATCGCATTCAAGGCTGTCTGACGTAAACCTTTAGCATCCATGCTGATAAACCATTGTGGTGTTGCACGGAAGATAATCGGTGTTTTATGACGCCAGCAATGTGGATAGCTGTGTTTGATTGGCTGATGTGCCCATAGACGACCGACAGCACCCAAAGCTTCGATAATTTTTGGATTGGCTTTGTAGATGTGCTCACCCGCAAAAATCGGTGCAGTTGGTAAATATACGCCATTACCACCGACAGGATTATCGACTTTTAAGTTGTACTGTAAGCCAACTTTATAGTCGTCCACACCGTGTCCAGGAGCGGTATGTACTGCACCTGTACCGCTGGTTGCGATAACGTGTTCACCTAAAATAACAGGCACTTGGCGATCAGTAATCAGAGGATGTTGTAATAAGACATTCTCGATTGCTGAACCTTTAAAATCAGCCAATACAACTGGATTTTCGAGCTTGTAACGTTCGATTGCTGATTCAACTAGATCTTTGGCAAGAATGAAGTTTTGTGAGCCTCGTTCAGTGCTTACTTGTACCAGTTGGTAGTCAATGTCGGCATGTACTGCAACAGCTTGGTTGGCAGGTAAAGTCCACGGTGTAGTTGTCCAAATGACAATATCAGTCACATCTTGAACATCAATACTTAGACGTGCGCTTAAATCTTTAAGATCAATGACGGTGAAACCGACATCAATTGCATCAGATTTTTTATCTTCATATTCAACTTCTGCTTCTGCAAGTGCTGAACCGCAGTCCAAACACCAGTTCACAGGCTTCAAACCTGGTTCAATATGACCCGCTTTAGCAATCGCACCCAAAGAGCGTACGATGTCAGCTTCTTGTTTAAAGTTCATGGTGAGGTATGGATTATCCCAGTCACCAAACACACCCATACGCACGAAGTCTTTTTTCTGTAACTCGACTTGTGTGTAAGCATATTCACGGCAGGCTTTGCGGAAGGTAGATGCGTCGACCTTGACACCAACCTTACCCACTTTCTCTTCTACTTTAAGCTCAATCGGTAATCCGTGACAGTCCCAACCAGGAACATAGGGTGCATCAAAGCCATCCATCACGCGGCTTTTGATGATGATGTCTTTTAGAACTTTATTGACTGCATGACCTAAGTGGATTTGACCATTGGCATATGGAGGGCCGTCATGAAGTACATATTTTTTCTTGCCAATACGCGATGCGCGAATCTGCTGATAAATGTTGTCGGCATACCACTCTTCTAACCATTTAGCTTCACGCACAGCCAAATTTGCTTTCATCGCAAATTCAGTATCAGGCAAATTGAGTGTGGCTTTATAATCCACTGCATTTTCAGGAGTTTGCTTATCGCTCATGCAAGTTTTCTTCCAGTTTTATCAGTCTAAACTGACATGTTCTACAAAAATGAAATTTAAAATTTAAAAAGGAAATTCTGGTGTGCGCTTACGATAGTCTCGTAGTTTTTGCACATCATCATCAATCCCAGCTTTGAGTGCTTCAAGCGAAGGGTAATTCAGTTCGCCATGTAAATAGTGAAGAAAAGTTACCCGCATCAATAGGCCATACAGATTAGCAGAAACATCAGGGAAATGTACCTCTAATCGCCATTCTGGCTGGTCTTGTTTGATAGCTGGGCGTGTCCCGACATGACCTGCACCAAACAAACTGTCAGTTTGATAGCCTGTTATCCCGTTGAGGGTAGGATCTGAATGTTTTACTTTTGCATTTAATGATGCATTTTCACAGACCACATCCACCGCATAAATCCCGTTTAAACAAGGTTTGTGACGGTTTAAACGCACATTAATGGTTGGAAAATCAAGGGTGCGACCAATCTGATCTCCATATTGCACTCGGCCTGTGATGCTATAAGGACGGCCCAAGAGTTTGGCTGCTAATGCCAGATCACCTTCTTGTAGAACCTGACGAATACGGGTTGAACTGACACGTTCACCATTTAAAGCGACGGTATTTAAATTGGTCACGTCAAAGCCATAATCGCGTAAAAATTCGCTGTTGCCTTGGCGGTCTTTGCCAAAATGAAAATCATCGCCTAGCACCAAGCTTTCTGCATTGAGTTTTAATTTGAGTAGGTCGGCAAATTCAGTGGCATTTAAGCTTCTAAAATATTGATCAAACTTCGCAACTGCAATGTAATCAACACCGAGTTCAGTTAAATATTCTACTTTTTCTCTGAGCGAGCTAATACGTGGTGGTGCGTCATAACCTTTAAAAAATTCAAGCGGTTGTGGCTCAAAAATCATCACCAATGTTTTTAAGCCTTTGGCATCTGCCAATGTTTTGAGTTGGGCAATCATCGCTTGATGACCAAGATGGACACCATCAAAATTGCCAATCGTTACCGCAGTCGGCGGTAACTGAAAATCTGGCGATAATGCGTTGAGACGAAGCAACTTCATGGGCGTTAAATACAGTGATTTTGCAAAGGCTATATATTGCCATATTCTCAGCGTTTCGTCTTGTTGTTGTGTTTTTCATCAGTAAAAAATTCGGAGAAAGGCTTTTTAGGGTGATTGCTTAGCCCGCTTTATTCTGGTGGATAATTCGCTACACTACGCATTTTAAATTGTTGGATGATCACGATGCAGTCTGATATTGCTTTAATTATGGCATTGCCGAATGAATCAAAGGGTCTGTTTGAGCAGGCAGGCATTCAGGTTCACTATAGTGGCATTGGCAAAATTAATGCAGCATTCAAGGCATTTGAGGTGATTCAAAAGACGGGATGCAAAACGCTGATCAATTTAGGCAGTGCAGGTAGTTCACATTTTGACGCTCACAGTTTGGTTGAAGTGATTACTTTTGTACAACGGGACATGGATGTGTCACCGCTGGGTTTTGCCGTGGGCGTGACCCCAATGGATGAGCACATTCCTGCCGAAATCCATGTTCAGCCGCATTTTGAACATTTACCTAAAGGGATCTGTGGTACAGGTGACTCTTTTGAAACAGGACAACCAAAAGTATCCTGTAATCTGGTGGACATGGAAGCCTATGCCCTCGCCAAAGTGTGCCAGAAGCTTGGGGTGCGTTTGATTTCAGTCAAATATATTACCGATGGTGCCAATGATACGGCTCATTTAGATTGGGAAGAGAATCTGCTACTTGGCGCACAAAAATTATTGGCGTTGTATCAGGCGCATTTTTAAATAAAAAAGCCTATCTGCTGAGATAGGCCTGATCAATGCTTTCTGGTTTTAACGTGGCAACACACCATACAACATCATATGCACAGTGTGCTCAACCGTACGTTGAAACATACTACGGTTACGCAAAGTTTTACCTGTGACCATTTCCATTTGCGTCGAAAAATCAGCATAGTTTTGGGTGATTGCCCAGATATTGAGAATCAACAATTCAGGGTCAATCTCTGCCGACAATTTACCTTGCTCTTGCCAAGTTTGAATCACCTTGGTTTTACGCTTAAACAGTTTTTTTAATGGCCCTTTTAAGATCGGTAAAATATGCGGCGCACCTTGAATAATCTCAAGGGCAAATAAACGTGAGGCTTTCGGTTGATCACGCGAGCTTTCAATTTTTTGAATTAAATAGTGAGTGAGGGCTTCAGTTGGCTCAAGCTCAGACTCTAGCGTTTGCAAGGGTGCAAGCCACTTTTGTAATACCGTGGTGAGCACTTCAACATAAAGAGACTCTTTATTTTCATAATAATAGAAAATATTGGATTTATGCATATTTGCGAGCTGGGCAATCTCATCCAGACTAGCTCCACTGAATCCATAGACGGAAAAAACATCGAGGGCAGCATTCAGCAGTTGATTGCGCTTTTGTGTACTTTTTTTCTGTTCCATCTGCGAGCTTGATTCAAAAAATGTCATTGACATTGTAAGATAAATTGTCCGATTTGTGCACAATAACACAGTTTTTTTGTCGAAAAATACGCAGTTCCAAGATGAATTGAAGCGATCTAATTGATAATACTTGAAATCTAAAAAATGAATTACATATTTTGTAAACAATTCAGTGTTAAATGCTGATGAATAAGCTCATTTTTTGATGCATATCCAGTGGAATTTATGATCATGGTGCGGTTTTAAGTTGCTAAAACCGCATCTAACACTTGTTGTTCCAACTGCGCAAATGCAATAGTTTTCTTACGTGGTCGTGGTAAATTCACTTGAAATTGATGTGCAATATGTCCTTGATCTAGCAAAATAATTCGATCTGCCAATTGTACCGCTTCACTCACATCGTGTGTGACCAAAATTGCAGTAAAACCTTGTTCTTTCCAAAGGCGTTCAATCAAGCTTTGCATTTCTAAACGTGTGAGAGCATCTAGCGCCCCTAAGGGTTCATCCAGTAATAAAATACGTGGTGCATGAGAAAGTGCTCTGGCTAATGCGGCACGTTGACGTTGACCTCCAGAGAGTTGAGTTGGCCACTGTGTGGATTTGTCTTTTAAGCCTACTTTTTCTAATAAATTTTCAGCAAGTAGGTGTTGATCTTTTGGTAAACCTAATTGTACGTTGTGTAAAATATTTTTCCACGGAAGTAGGCGTGGATCTTGAAACATAACGCGAATATCATCGTTTGTGATGCCTTCACGAAAGTTTCTTGCGGACTGA
The DNA here is from genome assembly GCF_002165385.1 of Acinetobacter sp. WCHA39. Lineage (NCBI taxonomy): Bacteria > Pseudomonadati > Pseudomonadota > Gammaproteobacteria > Moraxellales > Moraxellaceae > Acinetobacter > Acinetobacter sp. WCHA39. The sequence goes on along the minus strand of NZ_NHRP01000009.1, from coordinate 104,531 downwards.
AATTTAATCTCGCCATAGCTTGGTTTTTCAAGTTGGGCGATTAAGCGGAGTAGGGTGCTTTTACCACAACCACTGCGACCTACTATGGCGACAAATTCACCTGCTTGAATATTTAAGTCTAAGTCTTCAAGCACTTTGACTTCACCATAAAACTTATACAGTTGTTCAATCAGAATATTTGCACCATTGCTATTGTTTGCAGTATTCGATGCTTCAGATTCACCAATGGGTTGAATCAAGGGATTTTCATAGAAATTTAAATTTAGATTACTCATATAGTTGACCTTTTTATTTTTGATAGCCTGCATGCCAACGTAATAAATATCGTTCTAGTGCTCGTGCCAATACATCCGCTAATTTTCCAAGTATGGCGTAAAGTAAAATACCGACCAAAACGATATCGGTTTGCAAGAACTCACGTGCATTCATGGTCATATAGCCGATACCTGCTTGAGCGGAAATCGTTTCGGCCACGATGAGCAATACCCAAACCAAACCTAAAGCAAAGCGTAGTCCCACTAAAATAGAAGGCATTGCTCCGGGTAGAATGATCTCTTTATACAATTGCCAGCGATTGAGTCCGTAACTTTTACCCATTTCAACCAACTGAGGATCTACCGAGCGAATTCCATGATAGGTATTGATGTAGATTGGGAAAAATACACCTACTGCGACTAAAAAGAGCTTGGCTGTTTCATCAATACCAAACCACAAAATTACTAGCGGAATGAGTGCTAGCGCAGGGATATTGCGGATCATTTGCAATGTGGTATCAAGTAAGGTCGATGCAATGCGTGATGAACCATTAAGTAGTCCTAAAAGCAGTCCGAGACTACCGCCGACCAACAAACCAAGCAGGGCACGACCTGCGCTGACTTTGACATGATGCCAAAGTTCACCACTGATCAGTAAGTGCCAAAAAGCACTCACTACAGCAGTTGGAGCAGGTAATACACGGCTTTGTAATAGACCTGAACTTGAAGCAGCTTGCCAAATCAGTAGCAATAAAACGGGAAACAACCACGGCAAGAGACCTTTGCCTATTTTTTGTGTTCCACGTGAAACATTATTTAGAAATGGTGTTGTACTCATGCCTCCTCCTGAACCAACGCTTTTGGTGTTTTGACCTCAGGCACATAGTTATTGGCAATGATTTCACCAAAAGGACCTGTGAGATGTGGTTGTGTCAGTTTCTCACGAGTTTTGAGTGGCAGAAGTGGAAATACTAATTCAGCAAAGCGGATCGATTCTTCCAAATGTGGATAGCCAGAGAAAATAAAGGTATCAATACCCAAGTCAGCATATTCTTGAATACGTGCAGCAACAGTTTTTGGATCGCCGACTAAAGCTGTACCTGCACCGCCACGAACTAAACCGATACCTGCCCATAAGTTTGGTGAGACTTCTAATTGATCTTTGCGTCCGCCGTGTAAAGCCGCCATGCGTTGCTGCCCGACCGAGTCCATTTGTGCAAATTTTTTCTGCGCTGCTGCAATAGTCTCATCATCTAAATATTGAATGAGTTCATCGGCGGCAGCCCAAGCTTGTTCATTGGTTTCACGAACAATCACGTGCAATCGGATACCATAATTTAGAGTACGTCCTTTGGCTGCTGCTTGAGCACGTAAATGATTAATTTTTTCTTCTACCGCGGCAGGTGGTTCACCCCAAGTTAAATAAGTATCAACCTGTTCAGCGGCGAGTTCAGTTGCTTCTGTTGATGATCCACCAAACCATAAGGGAGGATAGGGCTTTTGCACAGGTGGATAAAGTAATTTTGCTTCATCGACACTGAGTCGTTCGCCATGAAAAGTAAAAGATTCGCCTGTATGGGAACGAGTCAGAATCTCACGCCAAATTTTGACATATTCAGAGGCAGTCTGATAACGAGTACTGTGATCTTCATATAGACCATCGCCCTTGAGTTCCTGCTCGTCACCGCCTGTTACAAGATTGAGCAAAATACGACCATTGGATAGGCGATCAAAGGTAGCAGCCATACGCGCCGCCAATGCGGGGGTCGTAATTCCGGGACGTAGTGCCACCAAAAACTTTAATTCTTTGGTTGCATCAATGAGGCTGGCTGCTGTGATCCATGGATCTTCGCAGGAACGACCTGTTGGAATCAATACGCCAGCATAACCCAGGTTATCGACAGCAACGGCGATTTGTTTCATATAAGCATGATCGACCTGACGTGCGCCCTTGCTGGTGCCTAAGTAACGGCTGTCACCATGAGTGGGGATGAACCAGAAAATATTCATGTCGATATTCCTTATGAAGAATGAGATCATGTGAATGAGACAGATTGCATCGTGTTTTAGATTGCAATCTGCATGGGGGATAAAGCACTTTGATTGATCACAATCAAAACTAATGAGAAATTAACTAAAGTAGACTCTCAATTATTGAACTTGGTTTTTTAATACAGCATCTGCAATGACCAATTGCTTTGGAATTAATTTTTGAGCAAAAAAGGCATCAGCTACGTACTGCTGTTCTTTTGCAACTTTTTCAGAAATTGGCTGAACACCAAAACCCATACGAGAAATTGAAGTTTTTAAAACATCGAGTTCAAGGGCGGTTGGTTTTTCGAGTAATTTTGCAGCATCATCAGGATGGGTCTTTACCCAATCTGTAGTTTGATTCAATGTTGTCACCAGTGTTTTTAGAACTTCGGGATGTCCTTCCGCAAACTTACGATCAGCTAAATAGAATTGATGATTGCTGACCAAATGCTCGCCGTTTGCGATCACACGTGCATGGATTTGATGCTCTGCTGCTGCGAAGAATGGATCCCATATCACCCAAGCATCGACTGCGCCTTTTTCAAATGCTGCGCGAGCATCAGATGGTGGTAAATAAACAGGCTGAATATCATTTAAAGTTAAATTATTGGCTTCTAGTAATTTCAATAAAAGATAATGAACGTTTGAGCCTTTGTTCAATGCAATACGTTTACCTTTCAGGTCTTGTACAGATTGTATTGGTGAATCTTTTTGAACGATTAAGGCTTCTGCAGTAGGTGCTGGTGGCTGATTTGCAACATAGACCAAGTTAGGATTTGCTGCTTGAGCAAAGATCGGAGGCGCTTCACCGGCCTCGCCAAATACGACACTACCTACATTTAAGCCTTCTAAAAGTTGGGGGCCGGCTGGAAATTCAACCCATTTTACATTGACACCCTGAGCAGCAAGATTCTTTTCTAATTCACCTTTTGCTTTGACAATCGGCAAAATGCCATACTTTTGAAAGCCGATATTTAATGTGGTGGTTTCTTGTTTTGGTGTTGCATGCTGCTCAGGTTTTTTTGCACAACCTGCAACGCCCATTACGCCAGCAATAGTTGCTGCGATGATGGTTGAAGTTGCCCATGAGCGATTGATAAAAATAGCCATGTTGATTGTGCTCCCCAGAAAATTACAAGATCTAAATAAGTTGAGCAATTAAGCTAAAACTTTTTTTAATGCATAAAAAATAAATAATTGGGCTTTGCTTATGATGAAAAGTGCAAAATAGAAAAATAGATAATGTTATTGAAAAGATGAATAAGCATTGAAATTTAATTAATACTTAAGTTTCTGTTTTATATTTTTATTTTTAAAAATTCAGTGCGCTTATTTTTCTAATGAGCTGAATAAAAATAAAAATGAAAGAAGTCAAAAGATATCTTTATCAGAAATAAAGATATCTTCAGGTCAAATATAATTAGAACAAAACTTTTTTGAAGACTAAGGAATTACGCTGATAATTGTACAGCGCTTGTCGAGCATTCGGTAAATCATCAACACTTGCTGGGCTGAAACCCTGCTCTAAAAACCAATGTGCGGTACGGGTTGTGAGAACAAACAGTTGTTGAATACCTTGTTGTTTCGCTTTGGTTTCCAAAAATTGCAAAATTTGGCTACCACGGTTCGATTTACGATAACTCGAATCGACAGCGACACAGGCAATTTCAGCAGATTTAATTTCACCTGATTCAGCAGGAATAGGATAGAGCGCTGCACAGGCTAAGATCATGCCATCTCGTTCAATCACCGCGAACTGTTCTATTTCACTTTCAAGACGTTCACGTGAACGATAGACTAAAATACCTTCCTGTTCGAGTGGACGTAATAGGTTGATTAAACCGCCAACATCATGAATATTGGCAATGCGTACTTCTTCATAGTGGGCATCTGTGATTAAAGTGCCAATCCCGTCGCGTGTAAATAGTTCTTCAATCAAAGCACCATCATAAGTATATGAAATGAGGTGAACACGGTGCACCCCAGATAATGAAGCTTGTTGAGCTTGTTTGAGGTGTAAGGCGAATTCTGGATATTGTGTTTGGTATTGTTGAATATAAGGTTCAAGTTGATACGAGCTTAATTCACGTAATAATTGTTGTTGCTCGTTCATTAATCCTTGTTTTTCACCTAAGAAAATCAATTTATCGGCTTGTAATGCAGTTGCTGTTTTGGTCGCGACTTCTTCCGCCAATAAGTTAAATACTTCTCCAGTGGTTGAATAACCTGTAGGCCCTAGTAACACAATATTATGATTATCTAAGTGACGTTGAATCGCATCGGTATCAATTGAACGGACTTCACCTGTGAGCTGAAAATCAACTCCATCCCGAATGCCATAGGGTTTAGCCGTTACAAAGTTACCCGAAACGACATCAATGCGGGCACCATACATGGGTGAATTTGCTAAGCCCATTGATAGAAGAGCTTCAATTTCTAAACGAATCGATCCAACTGCATTCATGATACTACGTAGTGATGCACGAGTTGTCACACGACGACTTTGATGAAAAGGCGTTTCAATTTGGCTTTCACGTAGATTTTGATTGATTTGTGGGCGTGCGCCATGCACCAAAATCAAACGAATCCCTAAAGAATGCAATAGGGCAATATCATGAATAATATGCTGAAAGTTTTGGTGTAAGACGGCCTCACCACCAAACATAAGCACAAAAGTTTTATCACGATGGGCATTAATATATGGTGCTGAGTGGCGAAACCAATGCACATAATCTTGCGTTGTGCTATGTGAAGTTTCAGTCATTTGGTTCGCCATGTTCATCTCAGATATACATCAATTTATCTGATTCTAACGAAAAAAATAAAAAGATAAATCTATTCATAAAACAACGCTTCAACTTTGTACAGTCATCGTCCGAGAATATGTTTAGAACCCCATGATTCGGATAATACTATTATCATCAGAGTTGACTAAAATAAAATCATTATTGATTTTATACCATTGCTCATTACGACCAGGGCGTGGGAGATTATTATATTTATAATCAACTTTGTAGCCGTTTCCGCGATAATGCTGTGGCATGACGTAACCTGCTTGCCAGCGATGTTGTTTTAAACGCTCAACACCACGTTCTTCACGCATACGACGTTCACGCATACGGTTTTCATCATCTGGACGATCAAAGTTACGACCTTGCCAGCCACCACCGCGTGAGTCATCATCACGATCAAAATGTGGACCTGCAAAACTACCCATACTACTCAATAGGGTTGTTGAACCTAAAACCAAGATAATGAAAAATTTTTTCATGATGCACCTTATGGACTTCGGATGTCTCTCATGTGAAAACTGTACCTTAAAAATGCAGAGAAACTGTGAAGATCAATTCATTATTCCATTAAAAAGATGGAGATCCTTAAGCAATTTCTCTAGAAAAGTATCATCGAAGCCCGTATTTAATATTGTTTAAATTTATTATATTCAATTGGTTAAGATTGAGCATCAATACTTTGCCCATTCATATCTAAACTATCATCACCCATCAAATAAAGATATGCAGGCATAATGCTATCTGGCGTTGGAAGGATTTTTGGATCTTCTTCTGGGTAAGCCTTCGCACGCATCGCTGTACGGGTACCGCCTGGATTAATGCAGTTAAAACGAATATTCGGATAGGTGTTTTCTGCTGCAAAAATCTTACTCATTGCTTCGGTTGCAACTTTAGAAACAGAGTATGCTCCCCATAAAGCACGAGCTTCACGACCTACACTCGAACTGGTAAATACCACTGAAGCATGTTCAGATTTTTCAAGCAGTGGTAATAATGCTTGAGTTAACGCGAAAGGTGCACGTAAATTTACGGCCATGACATCGTCCCAAACATCAACAGGGTAATCCGCTAGTTCAACTCGATCACCTAACATGCCCGCATTATGTAAAATTCCATCCAAGTGACCAAATTGTTGCTCAAGCGTATCGACAAGAAGCTCATAGTCATGACTGGATGCAGTTGAAAGCTGTAATGGCAATATTGCAGGCTGTGGTGCACCTAAACCTTCAATTTCATCATAAATGACTTCAAGTTTATTCAGGCTACGTCCATGCAAAACCACAGTTGCACCATGAAGGGCATAACTAAGAGCAGCAGCTCGACCAATTCCATCACCTGCGCCCGTGATGAGAATGATACGATCTTTGAGTAGATCTGGACGAGGTTGATATTCTGAATATTTCATTGTTATGCCTCCTAGTTCTTATGTTGAATGTTTAGCTCATCATACCCTGATTTTCTGATAAAGCAGAGATTTTCTGTTTGAGCAGTTGATGTAACTCAGTCACAGTTTGGATAATTGCATCTGCTTGCCAAGCGTTCAGATCATCACGAGATTCTATTGGTAAATACCCGTAAGCCGCCAAAATCGTGTACATCTCCGCATTACGTCCTGCATCAATATCACGTGGGTGATCCCCCACATAGATAATGTCTTTGGCATCCAGATTCAACTGTTTCGCCGCTAGATACATCGGTTCAGGATCGGGTTTGGTATGTGTAACATCTTCAGGACAAACCAAAACTGCACAGCGTTCGGTTAAATTTAATTCAGCCAATAATGATTCACTTAAACCACGTGGTTTATTGGTGACAATTCCCCAAGGAATCTGGTTTGCCTCAAGTTCTTCGAGCAGAGGATACATCCCAACAAATAAATCCGTATCCACCACAATATTGTCACCGTATACATCTAAAAAGCGCTGGCGATGGGCGAGAAAGATGGGATCGGTCACATCCAATTCTGGATACACCAATTTGACCATTGCCCGTGCGCCTTCAGACACTTGAGTGCGAATGGTTGCTGCATCAACAACAGGACGTTGTTCATCACGGCACATTTGTTGAATGATGCGAATAAAATCTGCAGCAGTATCGATCAAAGTACCATCAAGATCAAATAAAACGGCTTTCATTAGGCACCTGTATTTGTGGTATGAACCATATAGTTCACATCGACATTCGGTGCTAACCAATAATGCTTAGTGATAGGGTTGTAATGTAAGCCTGTCATTTCTTTTAGACTCAAGCCTGCATTACGAATATCATGCGCCATTTCTGAAGGGCGGATAAATTTATGATAATCATGCGTACCTTTGGGTAACAAACGTAGGACATATTCTGCGCCAATAATGGCGAATAAATAGGATTTTGGATTGCGATTAATGGTCGAAAAGAAGACGTGTCCACCTGGTTTAACCAGTGTTTGACAGGCTTTGACAATTGAGGCTGGATCAGGAACGTGCTCCATCATTTCCATACAGGTCACTACGTCATATTGTCCTGCTTGTTGTTGCGCCAACTCCTCAACTGGGATTTGACGATATTCAATATTTTGCACATTGTCTTGCTGTGCATGTAAACGTCCTACAGCCAGCGGTGCTTCACCCATGTCGATCCCTAAAACATCAGCGCCACGACGAGCCATACTTTCTGCCAAAATACCGCCACCACAGCCAACATCAAGCACTTTCTTACCTGCTAAGCCACCAACACGTTCGTCAATCCAATTTAAACGTAAAGGATTGATTTGATGAAGTGGGCGGAACTCAGAATGTTGATCCCACCATTTAGCAGCCAATGCTTCAAATTTTGCGATTTCTTGTGGGTCAACATTCAATTGTGACATGGAAATACCTCTATATTAGGATGATTATTTCGGTTTAATCTGTTGTTAGTGTAGCGCTTCTTGAAAAAAAAGCGATAAATCCAATAAAAAACTTCACACAAGCAAAACGAATTAGTCGTGTTTGATTTATATTTAGCATATAAACTTACGAAAAATGCTTAGAGGAAAAGCAAACTCAATGAAAAAGTTAGTATTAGGTGGTTTAAGTGCAGCTGTAATGGCATTTTCGATGAATGCAATGGCTGCTGATTTTGTTGCTGGTAAAGACTATACCGTGGTTGCCAATCCGGGTAAAACAGCTGCGCCAGCGGGAAAAATTGAAGTACGTGAATTCTTTTGGTACGGTTGCCCGCACTGCTTTAAGCTTGAACCACATATGCAAACGTGGTTAAAGAAGATTCCAAGCGATGTATATTTCCTCCGTACGCCAGCAGCGATGAATAAAGTATGGGAGCAGGGTGCTCGAGGTTACTATGTGTCTGAGGCACTAGGTGTACGTAAGAAAACCCATATTCCATTGTTCCATGCCATCCATGACGGCGGACAACAAATTTTTGATCAAGCATCACAAGCAAAATTCTTTGCTCGTTATGGCGTGCCTGAACAGAAATTTAACAGTATGTTTAACTCTTTCCCAATCACTGCAAAAGTGGCTGAGTCAAATAAATTGGCACAGCAATATCAACTTACGGGCGTACCTGCCGTTGTTGTAAACGGTAAGTATGTTGTGCAAGGTGAAGATGGCAAAGTGACACAAGTTGTTGATTACTTATTAGAAAAAGAACGCAAAGCGAAATAGTTCATACTATGAGCAATAAAAAAGGACTGCAGTGGCAGTCCTTTTTATTTAGTTTTGATCGATTTGTAAATCTTTTAAATCGATTTGAACTTTTTGTGTCGGTAAAGACAGAGCTTGGTTTACATACAGGTTAATCAGCTTCTCACGAGAACCAATTGAACGCTGGTAATAGCTTGAATTCAAGAGCAAAGCTGCGCCGTAAGTCAGAGACCAAATATAAGAAAGATAATCACGAATCGACATATCATAATTCTGTGATTTTAAATATTTTTCAGTCATATCTTTGAGCGAAATAATACGCTGTTGGCGGATCGCATAAAGCTCATCGAACAGATGTTTGAGCTTGGACTCGGTCATCGTCAGATGTTCTTCTAACTGATGCAGTAAAATCGTACGACTCGGTGAGGTTAAATGGTAAAGCATATAGCGAGGCGCATATTCTTTGACATCAGTGTTATATTTTTCTGAAATCTTTAGGATTTCTTTTTCATTTTGAATAATCAGTTCCAACAGTAATTCATTTTTACTGCGGAAATGTTTATATAAAGTACCTTTAGCAATATCTAGCTCGGCAACCAGTTCATCCAAGGTCATTTCTTGGTTGTTTTCTAGTAAAAGTTTTTCTGCAACCTGCAAAATTTTTTCTTTACGAATTAAGAACTGAGTATGACGATCAGGATTCATGATGCTTATAGGCTCCTCATAGTGTTCTAAACGGCATTTGCATTAGTGTGTTATTAATCATAACGCTAAGCAATGCTTTTATATATCAAACTTTAGCTTTGATAAGATCAGGCGTTTTGTGGTTCCCAGTTCGAGATACCTCGGAAAAGTAAGCGGACTTGGGTCGCTGCATTGTCAATAAATAAGTTTTGTTGTTCTAACAAACGATCAATTGGAAATTGTTTCGGTAAGTTGATCCACGTCATTGCCCATGTAAATGACATATTAATCAGAATCGTTGATAACACTTGTAAATCTTTGGCTTCTTGAATGTGTTTAAAGGTCTCGAGTTTGCATAAATCGATTGCGAGATCTTCAATCAAAAATTCAATCTCACGTGCAATCGCAATACGAACAGTTTCGGAGCCGCCCCAACGTTCTGCAATCATAAATTGCCATTGCTGAGGGCTATGATTGACAGCCTGTACAAACAGTTCAATGCTTGTCCGTGTTTTAGCAGATCCGCTATGTTTTAAATAGCTTTGCCCCAATTGATGAATCAAGCTTTTTAAATGCAAAGACACTTGGTCAACCAGTTCTTGCCCTAATGCCTCCATATCTTGGAAATGACGATAAAATGCCGTTGGGACTAAGCCAACTTCACGTGCAACTTCACGCAAACTAATACTACTAAATGAACGCCCAGAAGTACTGAGGTGGAGCGCTGCATCAAGTAAAGCCTGACGACTCTGTTGTTTTCGTTCATCTCTAATCGACATGAATAAGATCCATTAAAACCATACGGTAGAGTCTAGCAAAAAAAACATCATTTTTTTAGCCCTAATCCAGAGCTAAATCAGACACATTTTCAATTAGACAAAGAAATATCAGCAATCGCTTTTGGCGTGGTGAAGCCTAAGAATAATTATTTTATTAATATTTCTAATTACTTATAAAAAAGCATAAAAAAATTTCAAAAAATAGTGAACAAGTGTTGACTGAGTGAACACAAATAAATATAGTGTACATATGTTCACTACATGAACATACGTTCACTCAAGATAAATAGCCAGATACAAAACGAGGAACTTATGAGCGCACAGTTAAATTATCAGCCACATTGGGTTAGAGAAGATTTTGTTGATTTTGTTTTGCAAAAAATAAAGCCAACGTTTGCTTGGAAACGTATTCTTGCAGAAGTTACCGCTGTACAGTCGTTAAGCTCAGATATGGTTTTACTCACCATAAAACCAAACCACAACTTTGATTTCATTGAAGTTGAAGCAGGTAAAAGTGTTTTGATCACGCTAATGATCAATGGGGTTTATCACCAACGTAGCTATTCAATTGTCGATATGACTAAAAATGGTGAAATTCGATTAGGCATTAAGGTTCAAGGTTTAGTGTCAAAAGCAGCACAACAATTGCGTGTAGGGGATCGTTTTGAAATCTCTCAAGCACAAGGCGATTTTGTGCTACATCAAGGACAACAGTCTGCACTTTTGATTGCTTCTGGTTCTGGGATTACTGCAATTTACTCATTGTTAAAACAGGCAGTTGCTCAAAAGCTTAAAGAAATTCATGTCGTGTATTTTAACCGTGCTGAAGTGTTCCATCAGGAAATATTGGCTTTAGCAGAACAATATCCACAACTGAAATATCACTTTTTTAATACAGCACAGCAAAAGCAGCATTTAGATACCGCTTTATTAGAAAAGTTAGTTCCGAATTTTAAAGAATTACAGGCATATGCTTGTGGTCATCACAGCATGATGCGCCAAGCACAAGAGATTTATGCTCAACATGATGCGGTAGGAAATTTTCATCAAGAATTTTTCCAACCTGTACAAATTGAGCAGTCTAACGAAGCTCAACCGATTACTTTCCGTCGTGCACAACAGAATTTTATTGCAACGACCAATCTATTAAGTAGTGCGGAGCAAGCAGGTTTACGCCCACAGCATGGTTGTCGTATGGGGGTATGTAATCGCTGTAGCTGTACTAAAGTTAGTGGTGTAACACAGAACGTGATTACGGGTGAGATTGATGATCAGCCTAATCGTGCGATCAAGTTATGTGTAAGCCAAGCCCTTAGCCCAGTCACGATTGACCTATAAAAACAAATATTGAGGATAATTGAAATGAATATGGCATTAGAATTTAAAGCAGCATCAAAGTCAGCACATTTAACGCCAGAGCAAGTTGAAGCATTTGGTCGCCGTGTCGAAGAGATTCGTTTGGCTGTTATGCAGAATTTAGGCGAAGAAGATTCAAAATATATCTATAAAGTCCGTAATTTTGTGCGTTATACCGAGATTGCATCTCGTGGCATGTTGATGTTCGGTGGTTGGATTCCACCTGTATGGTTATTAGGTACAGCAATGTTAGGCGTATCTAAGATCGTCGAAAACATGGAACTTGGACACAATGTCATGCATGGTCAGTTTGACTGGTTGAATGACCCAAGTTTACGTGGTGAAGATTATGACTGGGACAATACCTGTTCAGGCAATGACTGGCGTTTTACCCATAACTATATGCACCATACTTATACCAATATTGTGGGCAAAGACCATGATGTGGGCTATGGCATCTTACGTGTCACGGAAGATCAAAAATGGGAAGTTCGTCATTTGGCCAATATTCCATTGGCATTACAGTTAATGTTCTTTTTCCAATGGTATGTGGGCGTACAAAACCTACATTTAGAAGATGCTTTGGTCTACAAAACTAAAACATGGAAACAAGTGTGGGCAGATGCAGCCGAGTTTCGTAAAAAAGCGACTCGCCAAGTCCTCAAAGATTATGTGTTTTTCCCTGCGATTGCGACCATTAACTTTATCCCAGTATTGGCAGGCAATGCTGTAGCCAATGTGATTCGTAACTTATGGTCTTCGGCAGTGATTTTTAATGGTCATTTTACTGAAGATGCAGAAACCTTTGAAGCCGATAATACTGAGAACGAAAGCAAGGCTGAATGGTACTTGCGTCAGATCCGTGGTTCGAGCAACTTCACAGGTGGTAAGTGGATGCACTTTATGAGTGGTAACTTAAGCCATCAGATTGAGCACCATTTGTTCCCAGATATGCCAGCCAATCGTTATGAGCAAGTGGCACCACAGATCAGAGCTTTATGTGCTGAATATGGCGTGAACTATAACGAAGCGAATTTCATGAAGCAATTTTGGACAGTTTGGGTACGTTTAGCAAAATGTTCATTGCCAAATGATATGTCGGCACAATTGGCGCAAGGTTGGACTAATTTAAAAGCGAGATTTAAATTTGCTTAAAGGATTGCTTATTCGTGGAATTGTAACGAATAAGTAAAACTGAAAGCACGTGTAATTGAGCTATACTATGGCGCAATCATATTTGTGCCATAGTTTTAAGGAATCGTTATGCGTATTGACCAAAGAGCATTAGACCAATTACGTGAAGTAAAAATCACACGTAACTATACCCGTTACGCAGAAGGTTCAGTTTTGGTTGAGTTTGGTCATACCAAAGTGTTGTGTACAGCAAGTATTGATAACTCAGTTCCACGTTTCTTGAAAGGTCAAGGGCAAGGTTGGGTGACTGCTGAATACGGTATGTTGCCACGTTCGACGCATACACGTAGTGACCGTGAGGCAGCGCGCGGTAAGCAAACAGGACGTACCCAAGAAATCCAACGTCTCATTGGTCGTAGTCTTCGTGCCATGGTGGATTTGAAGAAGTTGGGTGAGAACACGATTACGATTGACTGTGATGTCATTCAAGCAGATGGCGGTACGCGTACAGCAGCCATTACAGGCGCAGCGGTGGCTTTAGTTGATGCCATGAATGTGTTACTGAGCAATAAAAAGATTAAACAAGACCCATTAAAAGGTCTCGTAGCAGCAATCTCAGTAGGAATGTACCAAGACGAAGTCTTACTCGATTTGTGTTACGAAGAAGATTCAAATTGCCAAACGGATTTAAACGTGGTGATGACGCAGGCGGGCGAATTTATTGAGATTCAGGGAACGGCGGAAGAGAAACCCTTCACTCGCCAGCAGTCTAATGCCATGTTAGAGCTTGCAGAAAAAGGAATCGCAGAATTGATTCAGAAGCAACAGCAGGCACTCGGTTGGTAATCTCCAGTTGATAGTGCGGGCGGTCTGGTATGTTTAGACCGCCTTTTTTTTATTGATCAATTTAGATGCTAATGAAGCATAAACCTATAAATACTCAGGAAAATGAGTACAACCCAAGTCAAAAGTCCAACCATAGCATATCAACACGAACTTGTTGCCAAGGGCTGTAACAGCAAGTAACGAAATGAACAGGTCAATTTATTTCTCAACATAAAATCAAACAATCTTTGCAGTTTGTCACATAACCCATTTATTTGAATCATTTTGCTTTGATAGATTAGAAAAATGAAAAATAAAGAAGGACGGGAAGCATGGTACAAGTTTTTTTGGTTTTATTATCGGCAGTGACTTTTGTTTTAATGGCTGCGGATCCAAGACCAACAGATTTGACACAAGCTAAGTCAGCATGGAGTGAAAAAGCCGAAGCATCTATCGATACTTCGACTCATAAGCATTCAACTGAGATAGATGATGTCTAAGCATTAAAACGCATAGATAAATCGACAGCTCTCACATCCTTAGTGAGTACACCCATTGAAATATAGTCGACGCCAGTTGTTGCAACTTCGCGTAAATTTTCAATGGTGATATTGCCTGAGGCTTCTAATTTGCAACGCCCTGCAACATGTTTAACCGCGTCAATCATCTGTTGTTGGCTGAAATTATCTAACATGACGATATCTGCACCAGCTTCAAGTGCTTGGTTTAACTCGTCCCAAGTCTCAACTTCTACTTCGACAGGTTTACCCGGTGCAATGTCATGTGCCTTAGCAATTGCTTGAGCAATGCCACCCGCTGCCATGATATGGTTTTCTTTAATTAAGAATGCATCAAATAGACCTAGACGATGGTTCTGTCCACCACCCACAGCAACTGCATATTTTTGTGCAATACGTAGACCGGGTAAGGTTTTACGTGTATCAAGCAATTTGGTATTTAAACCCTCAAGTTGTTGCACATAATTTGCAGTTTTAGTCGCCACAGCAGAAAGAGTTTGAATAAAGTTCAAAGCAGGACGTTCCACAGTCAGTAAACTACGTGCAGAACCTGCAAGTTTTAAAAACGCCTCATTTGCCGCTACACGTTCACCCTCTTGCTTTAGCCATGTAATTTGAACATTACTGTCATATGCTTGAATGAGTGCATTCACCCAAGGCTGACCCGCCAATACCATATCTTCACGGGTAATAATCGTTGCGGTTGCTTGCTCTTCTTCAGGGGTAAGCATTGCGGTAATATCACCATCCCCAATATCTTCTTGTAATGCTTGTTGAATATTGATTTGAATAGATTGTTCAAGCAAAGATTGAGGGATGCTCATACGATTTCCAGTAGATGTTGACCAAAAAACTTGGGGCTTATCTTAGCATTCTCTTGATAAAAAAGGGTATGTCATCACAGGCTAAAATGAAAGTGTAAATATAACGTGAAAACTAAAATTAGTTCACGAAAATGCTGTAAAAATTATGGATAATAAGTGATCAATTTTGGTGATTTTTATAAAATTTAAAATTTTTAATATCAATAAGTTATATTTTTAATTACAAAAAATTACATTTTGCGCTTAACTTCTCGCCCTCTCGTTTGTATTCATATATGTGAAAACCAAAATTAATAGAGTTTTTACATTGATTTTTATTTCATCTTGGAAACTAAATTAAAGGAGAAAATGATGATTTGGGGCGATCCTATTTATAAGTTAGGCTCAATATATCTTGAGAAAGTATTACACAATATGGAATCATCAAATGACCAGTTGAAATTTGGTGAAACAGGAAAGAAAGGTATTCAGCCAAGATATGTAATTTTCACAATTCAAGGAGAGTCTCGGGCTTATCATGGTGGAAGTCATATGCCTGATAAGGAAAATCCTGATGGTTATATCCCAAAAAATATTTCAGAAAAATCTTTTAGTTACGAAGAAATTCTGGAAGCTAAAAAAACTGCTGAACAGTTAGGTATATAACTCATATTAGCCCCTTGACTTATGTTCTGGGGCTAGCTAATTAATAAACAAAGAAAAGATATGAACTTATTTTTAGACTGTGAATTTAACGGTTTTGGTGGTGAACTGATTTCAATGGCATTGATTGATGAAGAGGGACATTATTTTTATGAAGTATTGGATTGTCCGCAACCAGTGGCTTGGGTGGCTGTAAATGTGATGCCCATACTTGCTCAAGCACCAATTTCACTCACTGAATTTCAAAATAAATTAAGTTTATTTTTGAATGAGTATGATGAAATACATGTGGTTGCAGATTGGGCAGAAGATTTATCATTATTTACCCGTAGTCTTGTGCTTGGGGCAGGGCGAGCAATGCGAATACCGCCTTTAACTTTGGAGTTATGGACGGGAACAATTAAATTTCCCTCTCAAGTTCCACATAATGCACTTTCGGATGCAGAAGCATTGGCTGATTCCTATAGGTTGCAATAACGCTATCTACCTGAGTTATGTTATATAGGAAACATAAAACTGTGAGTGGATCAGACTCAGCATGCAACAATTTAAAGCCCAAGATGGAATCCTACACGGCGCAACACAGATTGCATCACCTAATTTTAATATTCGTCCTGATGATACAGATATTCAACTAATTGTTATTCATAATATTAGTTTGCCACCTTCACAGTTCGGTGGAGGCTATATTCAGCAGTTTTTTCAAAATAAATTAGATTGGTCTATCCATCCTTATTTTCAGACCATTGAAGGGATGCAGGTATCCGCACATTTGCTGATCTTGCGTACGGGAGAGGTCATTCAATTTGTAAACTTTAATGATCGCTCATGGCATGCAGGGCGCTCGAGTTATCTGGCTCAAAAAGAGTGTAATGATTATTCGATTGGGATCGAGTTAGAAGGCAGCGATGATTTGCCTTTTGAAGTTGAACAATATCAGGCTCTCGTAGAAGTCGTAACGGTACTGCGACAGGCCTATCCAAAAATTCAGAATCATATTGCAGGTCACTCTGATATCGCCCCAAAACGTAAAACTGATCCCGGGTTATATTTTGATTGGCAATTATTCCGTCAATTACTATCTAAAAAAACTTCGTCGAATTTATGATTTCACAACGAAATCTATTTTGACTTTCATTACAATAACGCTTTTTAAAAGATAAGCCGTAGGTGAATGCGATGGCATTGTGGCGATCGACTGTCATTGTCAGTGCAATGACGATGTTATCCCGAATTTTGGGATTGGTACGTGATGTTGTGCTACTCAATGTATTTGGTGCGGGCAAGGACTTCGATACTTTCGTTGTTGCCTTTCGTATTCCCAACTTTTTTCGGCGTTTATTTGCGGAAGGGGCATTTTCTCAAGCCTTTATTCCTGTTCTAACAGAATATAAAACTAGTCGTGCGCATGCCGAGGTTCAGATTCTCATCAGTCGAGTTTTTGGTTGTCTACTCACAGCCATGTCATTATTGACGTTTGTCGCAATGGTTGCTGCACCCGCAATTATTTATATCTACGCACCCGGATTTCATAACGATCCTGAGAAATTTGACCTTGCCGTTGATATGTTTCGTCTTACGATTCCCTATCTGATGTTCATGTCATTAACGGCTTTTGCGAGTAGCATCTTAAATAGTTATGGTTCATTTGCATCGCCAGCCTTTTCACCTGTGTTGCTGAATCTGGCAATGATTGCAGGGGCATGGTGGTTAACGCCGTATATGGCGGAGCCCATTATGGCATTAGGCTGGGCCGTTGTCGTGGCAGGCGTTTTACAGCTCGCGATTCAGATTCCTGAATTATGGAATAAAAACTTACTGATTCCCCCAAAAGTTGATTTTAAACATGAAGGTGTTGACCGTATTTTAAAACTGATGTTACCTGCTTTATTTGGTGTATCAGTCACGCAGATCAACTTATTGCTGAATACGATTTGGGCTTCATTCATGCAAGATGGTTCAGTGTCATGGTTATATAGTGCTGAACGTATGACAGAGCTGCCATTGGGTTTAATTGGCGTAGCAATCGGTACAGTGATTTTACCTTCGTTATCAGCACGTCATGCCGAACAGGATCAGGCCAAATTCAGGAGCATGATTGACTGGGCTGCCAAGATCATTATGTTGGTGGGCATTCCTGCAAGTATTGCCTTATTTATGCTGTCCACCCCAATTATTCAGGCATTGTTTCAGCGCGGTGAATTTACGTTGGAAGATACACGAATGACAGCATTAGCCTTGCAATGTATGAGTGCAGGGGTGATTTCATTTATGTTGATCAAAGTGTTTGCACCTGGTTTTTACGCTCAGCAAGACACCAAAACCCCTGTTCGTGTCGGTTTGATGGCAGTGGCTGCCAATGCGATTTTAAACGTCGTTTTTATCGGTTTCTTTAAATTAATTGATTGGCATGCAGAACACATGGCTTTAGCTTTAGCATCATCAGGCTCAGCTTTGGTGAATGCAGGCATGTTGTATTTCTATTTGCACAAACGCAATATCTATCGTTTTGGAACGCACTGGAAGAAACTGGTAATGCAATTTACCATTGCCAACCTCACTATGATTGCTGCACTCTGGTATGGATTGACTTGGTATCAAGGTGATATTTCACAGTGGTTAAGAATTGCTGAAGTGGTTGGGTTGTGTGTTGTTGGTGTAGTGGCCTATGCGGTAGGATTATTGGCAACAGGGTTCCGCCCAAGACATTTAAGAGCCTAATACCTCTCTAAAAAAACTAAACCCTCCTGATGGAGGGTTTTTACTATTTAACTTCAAGTAATTCAATATCGAAAATGAGTGTGCTATTTGGCGCAATCACATCGCCTGAACCCACTTCGCCATATGCTAAATTTGCTGGAATAAACAAACGACTCTTACCACCCACTTTCATGGTTTGAACACCTTCAGTCCAACCTGCGATGACTTGGTTAAGCTTGAATTCAACTGGATGATTTCGTGCAATTGAACTGTCAAATACCGTATCGTCTAAGAGTCGTCCTTCGTAATTTACTTTTACTGTTGAAGTTGCTTTAGGTGATTTGCCTTTGCCTTCTTGGATCACTTGGTACTGTAAACCTGATTTAGTGGTTATAATCTCAGCTTTCTTTGTATTTTCAGCTAAAAACGTTTTTCCAATTTGCTCATTTTTTTGAGCAAGTTCCTGAAATTCTATCAGTTGTTTTGCTTCGAGACGCTTTTTATATTGGCTTAATAGGTTAATCATTTCTTCATCAGTTAACGATGCAGACTTACCTTGTATCGCTTCTTCTAGACCTTGTGAGATTGTTGCAATATCAAGATCTTTTAATGTCTCTGCGTAACTCTTACCAATTAAATAACCGTAACTATATCCTAACTGATCTTTTTGTGGGCTTTTTAAAGTAATGGGTGCTGCATGTGCTGTGCTCATCATTGAGACAATTAAAATCAAACTTAGTTTTTTCATTATTTCTTCCAAAATAAAGGAGAGCGTATGCTCTCCTTGGTACTAATTATTTTACAGCGATTAATTCGACATCAAAAATTAATGTGCTATTTGGTGGAATAGAACCAGGAACCCCTTGTTCTCCATAAGCAAGTTGAGAAGGGATATAAAGCGTTGCTTTGCCACCTTCTTTCATTAATTGTAAACCTTCTGTCCAACCGGAAATGACTTGGTTGAGTGGAAATTCGATTGGCTCACCGCGGTCATAAGAACTGTCAAAGACCTTACCATCGGTTAATTGACCTTTGTAGTGAACTTTCACAACAGAGGTTGCAACAGGTTGTTTGCCAGTACCTTCTTTAATAATTTTGTACTGTAAACCTGAAGCTGTTGTTTTTACACCTTCTTTTTTCGCATTCTCAGCTAAAAAACTATTGTTTGTGGTTTCAGCTTTTTTGGTTTCATTAAGTTGTTTTTGTTGAAGTTCCTTTTGGAATTCCATATAAGCAGCTTGTAATTCTTCTTCGGTGTATGCAGCAGGCTTTTTGGCATGCCCATCACGGAAACCTGTGATAAATGCAGCTGTTTCCAATTCAGGTGGTGTTTGTTTTGCAACTTCATAGCCTAAGGCATAACTGATTTTTGCAACAGGTGCTGCATTCTTATCCGCTTTTGATCCAAGTTCAGTCGTCGGGTGCTGAGTAGCATAGTAAACAGGAACAAGGGCTGCGCCACCTAAAACGACTGCTGCAATGACAGGTAAAGCTTTACTCATGAGATGTCCGAAGTAAGATTTTAATAAAAAATATGGTCATGATCTTAGCATGTCTAAGCTTAAGCATTGAATAACTCAGCTAAAAAATGCGTGTATTTTTTATATAGTTTCTGTGTTTATCAATAAAAAGCCAAACTATGAGATCTGGCTTTTTGATATGACTGTTATGATGGATTTTTAATCATCTTTATTTGCTTTGTAAGCATATGAATAATTGTATCCATACCCATACCCATACCCAGCACCAGCACGTTGAATATCATTTAAAATGAAGCCGTTTACTTTGACATTCGCTTGTTCAAAACGACTTAAACTTAGTTCAAGCTCTTTCATTTGTGATTTAGCATAGCGTGCTACAAGTAAGTTCACACCCGCATATTGAGAAATGATAATTCCATCTGTTACAGCAAGTACAGGTGGTGTATCAATGATAATATGATCATATTCTTGGCTTAATTGGTTAAGTAAGAATTCAAACTGCTCAGATCCTAACATTTCCGATGGATTCGTTGGACTTTTACCTCGTGTAATAATACTTAAGCCATCTACTTCAGTTGCATTAATCACTTGGTTTAGATCAGCTTGATGACTTAAAAAATCAGATAAACCAGGTTTTACGTCTAAATTAAAATATTTATGCATATAGCCACGACGCATATCTGCATCAATTAAGAGAACTTTCTTATTGCTTTGTGCAAAGATAGTCGCCAAATTGGTTGAGATAAATGATTTACCAACTTCCGGAGAAGGACCTGCAATGACAATTATATTGTTTTTTGCACTTGCGAGTGCGAAATGAATTGCGGTTCGAATACTACGTAAACTTTCGATCGCAATATCATCATTATGTTTAACTGCAAGGATAGGAATAGTTTTCTTTTTCTTTAAAATACGGATACGTGTCTCTTGAACGGGAGATCGAGGTACAGTTGCATAAACAGGTAGATTGAATTCATTTTCAATTTGCCCACTATCTTTGATACCCGTACGTAACATATTACGTAACAAAGCAATAAGTGTACCAATGAATCCACCAAAGAAAATAGCAAGAATAAGTACTTGTAATTTCTTTGGCTTAATTGGTTCAACAGGTTCAACCGCAGTATCTACAATACGAACATTACCAATTTCGCCTGCTTTGGCAATTCGAAGTTGTTGATACGAATTCAATAAAGCAGTGTAAAGTTGGGTTTTTACTTCAACTTCACGATACAGTTGCAAGTATTGTCTTTGGATGTCTGGAAGTTGTTTTAATGTACTATTTAAATCACCAATTTGTTTATTAATTGCAGCAATTTGAGCATTAATTTCTCGCATCGCTGGATGTTCAGCAGTGTATTTTGCTGCCAAATCTGCTTGTTGTTGTTGCAACTCTATTTTTTTTGTTTCTAAGTTGATGCTCTGAGTAAGATAAAGCTCAGACTCTTTGGTGACATCAACAGTATTATATTTTTGGCGAAATTTATTAAATTCACGTTCTGCATTATCAAGCTGTTTCTTTAACTCTGGTAGTTGTTCATCTAGAAACTTAAGCGTTTGGGCAGTTTCAGCAGAACGGCGGGCTACATTTTGGGCACTATAAGCTGATAATATTGCATTTAAAACGTTAGTAATATGTTGTTTATCTTGGCCTTGATAACTTAAACCAAGAATTCCAGTCATTTTTCCTCTTTCCTCAACGGTATAATTTGAACTAATAGCATTGACAGCAGCGGGTAAAGATTTCTTATGAATTTGGTATGCACTGGTTAAATTATCTTTTGTAAAAACACTTATTTTCCATGAGCCATATTTATTCTGAATGGAATTGGATTGATTAATGATGCCAGTAAATATAATTTGATCATTTTGGGGATCTACTAAAAAAAAGTTCCGATTTTTGAAAGTAAGTGTAAGTCCTTTATCAATAAATTGATTAGGTATTAGAAAGTCTCGGACTTCAAACTGCTTGGTATTATCTTTAAAGATGACGGATTTAGGATTATATTCGGTTGCGTAATGTGGTTTTTTCAATAAACGATTGCGTAAAGTATCTTCTGTACTTGAAATATTTAAATCAAGATGAAGTGCTTGAATCACTGATCCTAAAACTAAACGAGACTTTAGAATTTCGATTTCAGACTGAGCGGGTGATTTTTGGTCAATCATTTGTGATAAATCACCCAATAAAGCAGCTGATGCTCCCTTACTGTCTTCAACTTGAACTAAGGCATCAACTGAATAGGTATCAGGTGTTGCACGAAGGTACAAAAGTGCACATACAAGACTAAGAATAATAAATAAAGCGATTAATTTCCATTGAGCAATAAGAGAGAAAAAAAGCTCTTTCAAGTCAATTGTGTCTTCAGTATTGGTATTTTGGCTCATAATCTTAATCTAAAAGTTAAATATAATTTTTCCAATCAGTGACACACTGTTGAATAAGCTGACATGTCTCATCGAAAAAGGTCTGATCATGCTGATATGGGTCTGGCACATTTTTATTCTGCCAGTGACCTAATCTGAAAACTTTTCCTTTAGCAAAAGGCCAAGTTTGTTCAATATGAGCTTGCTGATTTTTGCTCATCACCAGAATTAAATCCGCTTTTTTTAAGTGCTCGGCATTTAATTTTTTTGCGATATGCCCACTTATATCAATACCTAAATGTTGCATACATAGCTGTGCTTTGTCATCAGCAGGATGACCTGAAAGTCCAGAAATACCAGCTGAATCTATCATTAGCTGAGGGTAATCCTGTTTTAGTAGGTATTCTGCCATAGGGCTACGACAAATATTACCAACGCAAACCACTAAAATACTTCGAATCTGCATGATTACTTACCTAGCTGATCAAAGCTATAAAGTGCATTCGAGAACGGTACAATCTGGTTCATAACACGTTGCCAGCGAGTTAAGCCTGTTGCATCAATATATACAATATCGTTACTACGTAAACGGAATTGATTTGCCAACCCAAAGTCACCAAGGCTCATTAAATTCAAATGATAAAGTTCAGTTCGTCGATCATTTGCGTTAGTGCGTAATACATAAATTCGGCTGGCACTTGCTGATAAAGGATTCAAACCTAAACCTTCACCTAGAGCATCGCTCAAAGTCATGCCCTGATCGCGCATTGGCAGAGCTTGGTTTTTACCAGACTCACCCATAATATATATTTTCTGATTGTCTTTAGTACTTACATAAATTGTATCGTTTGGTTGAATTAAAAGTTTGTGTAGCGAATAGCCTGCTTTTTCTAATTCAAGTGTATTGAGATTATACGTAGTGCCATTACGTACTAATTGTATATAAGTATTATCACCTAATTCAGATACACCACCAGCCATACCAAGAGCCGTATATAAATTGATAGGTTGGTCATTTAAATAAAATTGACCACCTTTTCTTACACTTCCTTGTACAGAGTAACGTTGCCCTTGATAGTTTAAGACTCTGACAATTACGTCAGGGGTTTTTAAATAATGAGCAAATTGATTTCGTAATTCTGAATTTAATTGACTTAACGTTTTACCAGATGCCTTGTATCGACCGACTAAGGGCAATTGGATGAATCCATTATAATCAATAGGGTATCCGTTCGCTTGAATCGATTGATCATTCGACAGATTGTTTACAGGTGGGGTGATTTCAGGGTATGCCCAAAGTTGAATGGATAAAACATCACCAGGACTTAAACGATAAACACGCTGTGGTTGATTAAATAAAGAAGTATAGTTTTGTTGGTAGTTTAACTGGGTTGGTTTTATAGACTCTAAAGTATCTTGTGTAATTTTTATCACACTTACAGTTGTCCCAAGATCAGTTTTATAAACCCCTTCATTTGGAATGTCGTAAGTTTGAAGACCAGAAGTGACAGCACATCCAACAGCACTTAAGCTAATTGCAAGGATGGAAAATAATTGATAATGCTTCACAATTTACCCTTGAATATTTATAAAATTTATATCAGCTTAGACACAATCATCTGTGTTTAGACTTAGAATTTTGCTTATTCTAGCTCAAAAAACCTAAAAAATCACCGACAAATCCGTTGGCTTTGTATGCTAAGTTTATCTCATAAAAAGTAACAGATTTGTTAATTATTGATAATATTGCATTTTAGTAAAATTTATGAATAAAACAGCTTAAAAGAAAAATACGTTATACAATTTCGTTATAGGAAGAGTAGTAAATCTGTTATATTAGCAAAAAATTTTCACGCCTATAGGTTGGAAATTAGCTCTGTTGCTTGGAAATTTTATTTTTCAATAGCTTAAATTAAATTTAAGTTTATGCAATAAACTGTCCTAATTGGGACAGCTTAATAAATTACTTTGTTTGCTTAAATAAAAGAAGGATTAGATTGGGGTGAAAAAGGTTTTATTAGTATTTGGAACACGACCAGAAGCAATAAAAATGGCACCTTTGGCTTTAAAATTAAAACAATTTAGTCAGGACTTTGAGACAAAGGTTTGTGTTACTGGTCAACATCGCCAAATGTTGGATCAGGTACTGAGTTTATTTGAATTAACACCAGACTTTGATTTGAATTTGATGAAACCAGGGCAAACGCTATCGGATGTGACCTCTGGGGTACTTAAAGGGTTAGAACAGGTGTTTGACGCATGGATGCCTGATGTGGTTCTGGTGCATGGTGATACCGCTACGACCTTTGCTGCTTCATTAGCAGCATATTATCACAAAATAAAAGTAGGTCATGTCGAAGCGGGCTTGCGCACAGGTGATCTATATTCTCCTTGGCCAGAAGAAGCCAATCGAAAATTAACGGGTGTACTTGCCAATTATCATTTTGCACCGACCCAATCATCGTATGAAAATTTAATTAAAGAAAGTGTGAATCCTGAAAATATCGTAGTAACAGGAAACACTGTGATTGATGCTTTGCTGCAAGTCAAACAGAAGGTTGAACAAGATCAAGCATTAGTAATTCAATTTCAGCAAGAGTTTTCATTTCTTGATGCAGATAAAAAACTGATCTTAGTCACAGGACATCGTCGTGAGAATTTTGGGCAAGGCTTTTTAAATATTTGTACATCTTTAGCAAATTTAGCTAAAAAATATCCTGAGATCCAAATTGTTTATCCAGTTCATTTAAACCCTAATGTACAACAACCTGTTAACGAGTTGTTAGCCGATATTGAGAATATTCATCTAATTGCCCCACAAGATTATTTACCTTTTGTGTATTTAATGAATCGTAGTTATCTGATTTTGACTGATTCTGGTGGTATTCAAGAAGAAGCACCATCATTAGGTAAGCCTGTTCTAGTAATGCGGGATACCACTGAAAGGCCTGAAGCGGTTGATGCAGGAACAGTACGTTTAGTGGGTACAGATACAGAAACCATTGAGCGTTCAGTTATAGAGTTACTTGAAAATCCAAACGTATATGCTGAGATGGCAGAAGCCCATAATCCGTACGGGGATGGTGATTCATGTCAGCAAATTATTGATTTTCTTAAAGCGAACTAAGCCGAAATTTCCATTTATTTTGATTTAAAAGTATAGAGTATGAGCAATTCATTCAAACATATCTGCGTTATAGGGTTAGGTTATATTGGTTTACCAACAGCTGCGACATTTGCTGCACATGGGGTAAAAGTTACTGGTGTTGATGTGAATCAACACGCGGTAGATATGATTAATCAAGGTAAAGTTCATATTGTTGAACCTGATTTAGATGCTTTGGTCCGTGACGTCGTTGCTCAGGGTAAATTGTCTGCTCAGTTGGCGCCGACTGAAGCAGATGCTTATATTGTTGCAGTTCCGACACCTTTTAAAGATGATTATCAGCCAGATCTCAAATATATTGAATCTGCTGCTAAGGCTTTAGCACCTTTTTTAAAGCCAGGTAATTTGGTTATTTTAGAGTCGACGTCACCTGTGGAAGCAACTGAACAAATGTCGGCTTGGTTAGGTGAAGCGCGTCCAGATTTAAGCTTCCCGCAACAAAAGGGTGAAGAGGCTGATATTTTAGTCGCGCACTGCCCAGAGCGTGTATTGCCAGGTAAAGTTTTACAAGAGCTCATCAGTAATGATCGTATTATTGGTGGGATGACACCACGTTGCTCAAAAGCTGCATGTGATCTATATAAAACTTTTGTAAAAGGCGATTGTATTGAAACTAATGCTCGTACCGCAGAAATGTGTAAGTTAACGGAGAATTCTTTCCGTGATGTGAATATCGCTTTTGCAAATGAACTTTCGATTATTTGTGACAAGCTAGATATCAATGTATGGGAGTTGATTTCACTGGCGAATCGTCACCCGCGCGTCAATATTTTACAGCCAGGACCTGGGGTCGGCGGTCACTGTATTGCGGTTGATCCTTGGTTTATTGTGGCAAAGACACCAGAACAAGCACGCTTGATTCGTACTGCACGTGAAGTGAATGATGCAAAACCGGAATGGGTGATTGATCAGGTTAAAATTAAGATCGCAGAATTTTTACAAGCCAATCCTGAAAAAACGATTAAAGACGTTACAGTTGCTTGTTATGGTTTAGCATTTAAACCAGATATTGATGACTTGCGTGAAAGTCCTGCTTTAGAGATTACTAAAAAGCTAGCTCAGATAGGTTTAAATATTTTTGCAATTGAACCTAATATTCAAGTTTTACCTGCTGAATTACAAACAAGTGTAAAATTAATTGATTTTGAAGCTCGTGATAAAGCTGATATTCACTTAATCTTAGTGGACCACAAACAATTTATAGGAAACTTGGAAAATTATAAATATAAGATAGATACTAAAGGTATTTGTTAAGTAATGAGGGATCTTTTCTTTTCATTAAGTTACAATCTTTTAACGAGATTGATATTACTGATTATCTCTATACTTAGTGTTAAGTTATTAACGATAGCTGAGTATGGAGAGCTATCATATATTCTCGTTATAGTTGGGACTTTAGCGATTATTTCTTTATTTGGTGGTGGTACAGCTGTTAATAGAAGTTATAGTATTGCTAAAAAAGAAAATTCTTTTGAATTATCTAATCAGATATTTTTATTTAATATTCTTATTAGTCTAATTGTGTCAGTAGTACTGCTACTGATTAGTATATTTTTTATTGCCAATCTTAATATCGCAATTTTTACATTCCTTATATTTATGTTTATGTCCCTCAATAGTATTTTAGAGGGAGCGATGTATGGACTTGGAAAATATCGTCAATTGGCAATAAATTCTAGTATTATTTTTATGCTTAGCATACCTTTAGGATATTTTTTAATTTTATCCTATAAGGTTAATGGTGCTTTATTAGCAATATTGTTATATCGAATTATTTTACTGGTTCTAAATCTTATTTCAATTTCAAGTTTTAAAATCATTAAATTATCAAATTTATCTAAAGTAATTAAAAATAAAGAAGTATTGATATCTTTTAAAGAGGTATCACTTCCTGTATTTCTTGGTGCTCTTTTAGTTGCACCTGTTATGTTGATCTTAGTCACTCTTTTGAAAAATACTCCTAATGGCATTAATGAGATTGCATATTTTTCTTGGAACAATCAAATATATACTTTAGCTATATTTATTCCAAGTATATTAACAGGATTTATTATTTCAAAAATGAGTGCAAATACAGAAGATGCTAAAGAAAAATTGATTAAGTATATTAAGTACAATTTTATTTTTGGCATACTTATAAGTATTATATTGTTTTTAATTAAACCATTTTTGCTTGGCTGGGCGGGTAATGATTATATTGAAAATGGTAATGATTCATATAATATTATGCTGTTAACAATCTTATTGTATTGCCTTAATTCCGCTTTTGGTAGCTATTGGGTTTCTATTAATAAAGCAAAAATTGGATTATTAATAAACTTAATTTGGGCAATTTCTGTCCTCACATTCTGTTTTTATACGATAGATATTAAACCTTATAGTTTTACTTTATACAATTCATTGTTGGTAGGTTATTTGTTGATTTTTTTAGCACAAATAATTTTTTGTTTTATGAATAAGGATGAAGTTGGTGAGTAATTATTTAATCAAAGAATTCATCTTAGTATACCTTATCACTTCAATTGTAATTAACTTACCAAATGTACAATCTAGTATTATGTTTTATTTTAAAACAATACTTATATTTTTAATTGGAATTTTATTTGTAATAAAAATTTATAGTAATAAAAATCTTGAATTTTTTTATAAAAATTCAGGTAGTCTACTTACTTTATGTTTATTAGCTGCTTTTTTTTATAATTTTTTGACTCTAACTCCACCAAGTTTCCTACTATTTTCTATTATTTTTATAATATTTTTTGTTTTTTTTGGAAGAAATATAGGTGTTGAAAATTTAAAGTTAGGATTATTTTCGACAATTTCTTTAATTTTAATAAATTTACTACTATTAAGAGTCTGTCTTTCTGGGCTGTTCGAAATATTTAATCATAATTATTATATTAATGATCTGTCATTAGAGTTAAAAAATATAGGCTATAATGTAGGACGAACAGGATGGGCTATTTCTGTTATTTTTTTAATTTGTTTTTTAAAAATTTTTAAAAGACAACTATCTAATAATAGTAAAATAAAAAACATTCTCTTATCATCTACTATAACTTTAGGTTCAATATGTGTATTTCTTTCAGATAGTCGTACTGGAATTATCGCATTACTTATTTTATTAATTATTTGGAATTATGAGTTTTTTAATAAATTTATAAAGCCAAAATTTATATTTTATTTATTTTTAGCATTTGAAATATTAATTATTTTAATTGGTATAGCAAGTATTATATCAGTACTAGAGAACACAAGATTAGCTACGTTTAATTCTGGAGATGATATATCAAATGGAAGATTTGAGGGAACTCTGATTGGATTAGAAATTATAAAAAATAATTTTATTATGGGGACTTATCCAATAAAGTCTTATGACTTGAAAGATTATGGTATGGCTTACAGTGAAATTCACGTATTGTGGCTAAATTTAATGGCATTGTATGGAGTACCATTAATTACGTTTATAATTTTTAGTTTAATGTATCTTATAATTCGATCTGTGAGATTTTATTATAGAGGGAAAGTTAGATATAATAATTTGGATTCAAAAACTTTTATTTTTTTAGTTGTTTTTGGGTTGTTTGTTAGCTTTTTTGAACCTAATGGCATTATATCATTCATATCTTTTGTAGCAATTTATTGGTTTACATTAGGATTATGTTTTAATATTAAATCTTTTAGGAATGTTTGATTAATATGATTTTTAACCTAAATAAAATTTCAAAAGATTCTGCTGTCTATAAGGCTTATATACGATTAGCAAATAATCTAAGTAACAATAGTCCAATTTTTTTTGAAAAATATGATGCTTCTATAAGAAATTATGATTTTGTAGTGTGTGCTAATATTTGGCATGTACTATTGACATGGTTTTATTTAATTGGTAGTAAAACTAAAATAATTTTTTGGGTTCAAGGTGCAATTGCAGAAGAGAGTTACTTAAAACATAACTCAAAATTGAAATTTTATATATTAAAATTTTTAGAAAAAATTTGTCTTAATCTTTCAGATGCATATATTTATGTTTCTCCTTATATGATGGAATTTTATTCAAAAGATAAGGCCGTACTGAATAAACCAGCTTTAGTATTCCCTTGTATTTCTGACTTACAATATAACAAAATAAAAAAAGAACCTAATTCTTTTTGTTATTTAGGTGGTATGTCTGCATGGCAAAATTTTCCTAAAATCATTGAAATGATGAGTATAATCAGTCAAAAAATTCCAAATAGTGTATTTAAAGTTGCAACTCATGAAATTGATATATGTAATGAAGTTATTGAAAAATATGCATCTAATGCCTTAAAAGAAAAACTTACAATTGTGAGCTTATCTACGAAGAGTGAGATTGAAAATTTCTTATCAAATTGTGAGTTTGGTTTTTTAATAAGGGATGATATTGTAGTTAACCATGTATCTTCACCGATTAAACTAGCTGAATATCTTTCATGTGGTGTAAATGTAATCACTACATCATCTATACGTTCTTATAGTCCTCTTTTAAAAGACGCAGGGATTATATTGAATTCTAAACAAGATTTAGATCAAGTAAACTTTAATCCAAATACTTCTGCTGCTATAAATTTATATCAAGAATTATTTTCTAAAGAATCTGTAGAAAATAATGTTAAAGTTTTTTTAAAGAAATTGAAAGGTTAATAGAATGTCAAAGTGCGAATATTTTATTGGTAAGACTCCTCCTCCAACAGGAGGGGTGACAGTTTTTAATCAAAGAAAATATGAGCAGTTGGTCATGGAAAAAGTAGGCTGCAATATTATTTTAATTGAGCCTACATTAAATAACCTATTTAAAATAATATTTGCATTAACAAAAAAATCAATAAAACATGTAAGTGCATCTAACTTTGTCTTGATTATTTTATGCTGTATCTTTGCCAGTAGAGATACTGTAATTTTTTATGATCATAATAGTAGTCGACATTTTAAAGATATGAATTCTTTAAAACTAGGTATTCATAAATTTTTTTTAAAAAAATGTAAAAATATTATTTTGGTTGATTTACATCTTAAAAATAATTACTTGAATTTGAGTAATTTTAAAAAAATATCTCATAAGTTTGAAGTTATGTCGGCTTTTTTACCACCGTCTAATTTTGAAGTTAATAATATTTTACAATCTTATGAGGGAGAATTATTAAAAATTTATAATAATTCAATAGCTACAGGTCAAAGAAATATAATTTTAACCAGTGCATCTAAACCGAACTTAGATGCAAATGGAAAAGATATTTATTCTATAGATGCTTTACTAGATATTTTTGATGAACTAGCACCAAAGTACACAGATAAAATATTTATATTTGCAATTGCAGAATATTCTGATACTTCATATGGAAATTATATTAAGGCTAAAGTTGATTTATTGAAAAATAAATTTAGTAATTTAATTTTCTTAGAAAATAATACTCAAATTTGGCCTATTTTTAAAATTTCAGAAATAGTAATTCGTGCAACTACGACCGATGGTGACTCTGTTACGATTAAAGAAGCTCTACACTTTGGCTCTAAAGTTATTGCTTCGAGTGTGGTTCCACGCCCTGAAAATGTAATACTCTTTGATTTAGAAAGTGATGATCTTATTGCAATTATTGAAGAAAATTTGGATTTAAGTTGATTTGGGTTTTTAAATGATAAATGCTATTAGAGTGAAAACACTTTTAAAGTTAGGTTTATTTAATATTTTGCGTATAGTTAAATATCGTTTAAGTACTAAATTTTCTTTAAATTCTTTATATAAAATAGAGGCTAATTTGCCCTCTGGAAATTTTTTTATTGATAATAAAGAATTTCTTAAAGAAGAATTACCTCAACCTACAAAAATGAAAGCTTTTGGTTTTCATATATATGAAATTTCTAGCACTTCTCCCAATTGGATGTTTAATCCACTGACAGGTACTACTTGTGAGGAAAGTAATACACATTGGTACAATATACCTGATTTTAATGATCAGGTCGGAGATATCAAAGGTATTTGGGAGGCTTCGCGCTTAGATTGGGTTTTAGAGTTTATTAAAAATTTTAAAGAGCATAATAATCAGCAAAGTTTATATATCCTTGAGCATTGGCTCAATGATTGGTGTGCTAAAAATCCTGCCTACTTAGGACCAAATTGGAAGTGTGGTCAGGAAGCCTCTATTCGTGTAATGCACTTAATCAGTGCTTTAATTGGTTTAGATCAATTAAGATCCCCATCTAAGAATGTACTTGAACTCATAGAAATACATTTAAAACGTATTGCTCCTACCATTGATTATGCCATTGCTCAAGATAATAATCATGGCACTTCTGAAGCGACAGCTTTGTATATTGGAGGATCATTATTAAATTACATTAATCCATGTCCTCTCTATGGTGATTGGTCTAAACTAGGGCTGAAGTGGCTTGAAAACCGCGCTAATAAATTGATTATGGATGACGGAGGATTTAGCCAATATTCAGTCAATTATCATCGTGTTATGCTCGATAGTTATATTGTCGCTGAAATTGTAAGACAGAAATTAGATCTGCCTAAGTTTTCATCAAAGCTATATCAAAAACTGCAAAAAGTGACCAATTGGCTCTATATCTTGACCCAACATCAGGGTGATGTACCCAATATAGGAGCCAATGACGGTGCTAAGCTCATTCCAGTATCTGACACAGATTATCGAGATTTTAGACCG
The DNA here is from genome assembly GCF_002165385.1 of Acinetobacter sp. WCHA39. Taxonomy (NCBI): domain Bacteria; kingdom Pseudomonadati; phylum Pseudomonadota; class Gammaproteobacteria; order Moraxellales; family Moraxellaceae; genus Acinetobacter; species Acinetobacter sp. WCHA39. The sequence continues at coordinate 72,663 of NZ_NHRP01000009.1, read as the reverse complement.
TCTATCCAATTAGCCAGTACTTTATTTTTTGAGCATAGTTACTATAGTCAATCGGGTTCTTATGATCAGTCACTGGCATTTTTTGGCTTAGAGAAGTTAAAAAAATCGAATGTAGTTTTACCCAATAAAAATGCATTTTTTAATCACAGTGGTCTTATTACCGCCACAAAAAATAACTTCTTTATGGCTTTTAAATTGCCTATTTTCAAATTTCGTCCAAGTCAATGTGATGCTTTGCATCTAGATGTGTGGTTTAAAGGACAAAACCTTTTACGCGATGGTGGAACTTATAGTTATAATTCCACCGTAGAAGATTTAAATTACTTTTCTGGCGTTGCCAGTCACAATACCGTTGAGTTTGATCAACATCAACAAATGCCGCGTTTAAGTCGCTTTTTATTTGGTGCATGGCTGACACCAAAAGAATTAGTGTATAGCGCTAATGAATTTGGTTGTGGTTATCAAGATCATTGGGGTTGTACCCACCACCGTAAAATTTCATTAACAGATAATGCAATTAAAATAGCAGATAATATTTCTGGTTTTAAGCAACAAGCGGTCTTACGTTGGCGGTTACAGCCAGATCATTGGACCCTTGAGAACAATGTTCTAAGCAATAGTCAAATAGAGATTATTTTAGAGGCTGAGCATCCGATCACTCTTCGTTGGAGTGAAGGAGAGGAGTCTAGGTACTACTATCAAAAGAGCAAAGTGCCTGTTCTAGAAGTGATTGCTACACAAGCGACTACAATTTTTACTGTAATTAAAGATTTAACATGAAAATTTTATATTTCCATCAGCATTTCTCGACACCTAAAGGGTCAGCAGGAATCCGTTCCTATGCTATGGCTCAATCGCTCATTCGTAATGGCCATCAAGTGACGATGGTTTGTGGTTCTTTTGGTGCAGGTCAAACGGGTTTAACCCAGCCTTTTAATAAAGGAATGCGCCGTGGTATGGTCGATGGCATCGATATCATAGAATTTGAACTGCCTTATTCAAATGCGCTTTCTTTTATCAAGCGTATTTTAATTTTTTTAAGTTTTGCTTTTAAATCGATCAAGGTTGCTTTGACTGAACAATACGATGTCGTATTTGCGACAACGACACCATTAACGGCGGGTATCCCAGGTATTTTTGCCAAGTGGTTTCGACGTAAACCATTCGTTTTTGAGGTGCGGGATTTATGGCCTGAGCTACCTAAAGCGATGGGTGTCATTAAAAACCCAATTGTTTTATGGATGATGTCTGTGCTTGAATGGACTTCTTATCATTCAGCTGATCGTTTAGTAGGATTGTCTCCAGGTATTGTGGACGGCATTATTAAACGAGGGATTGCTCCTGAAAAAGTAGCCTCTATTCCAAATGGTTGTGATTTAGATATTTTTGCATCTGAGCATCAAGCATGGAGACCTGAGGGTGTTCAACCAACAGATCTTATGGCCATTTTTACTGGGACACATGGCTTGGCCAATGGCCTAAATGCAGTGTTAGACGCAGCAGCTGAATTGAAAAAACGTCAAAGAACGGACATTAAATTGGTTCTGGTTGGTGATGGCATGCAGAAAAAAGCATTGCTTGAACGAGCGACCGAGCTTAAATTGGATAATGTGATTTTTCATGATCCTGTGAATAAAGCAAAGTTAGCAGGTCTTATGGCCAGTGCAGATATTGGGTTGCAAATTTTAGCCAATGTTCCAGCCTTTTATTATGGAACTTCGCCGAATAAATTTTTTGATTATATTTCAGCAGGCCTACCCGTTTTAAATAATTATCCAGGCTGGTTAGCGGAGTTAATTACTAAAGAACAATGTGGTTTTGCTGTGCCCCCAGAGAATGCTCAAGCGTTTGCTGATGCCTTGGAACAAGCAGCGAATCAGCGCGAACGACTGATTGAAATGGGCAGAAATGGTCAGCAGGTTGCCAGAGAACAGTTTAATCGTTCTATTCTTTCGCAGAAGTTTTCTGATTGGGTCACAGGAGCGTAATATGCTTAAACGTTTACTTGATATTGTGATTGCATCAATTGCATTGGTAATTCTATCTCCTTTATACATTTTTGTAGCTTATAAAGTGAAAAAAAATCTAGGCTCCCCAGTTCTTTTCCGTCAGGTACGTCCAGGTTTGCATGGTAAACCTTTTGAAATGATTAAATTTCGCACCATGAAAGACGCACTGGATGAACAGGGCAATCCATTACCAGATAGTGAGCGTTTAACACCTTTTGGAAAAATGTTACGTTCGACCAGTCTGGATGAAATGCCTGAGCTTTGGAATGTAATTAAAGGAGATATGAGTGTTGTAGGTCCACGTCCGTTACTGATTGAATATCTACCTTTATACAATAAAGAACAAGCCAAACGTCATGATGTACGTCCAGGTATGACAGGGTATGCACAGGTCAATGGACGTAATGCAATTAGTTGGGAACAAAAGTTTAAACTTGATACTTGGTATGTAGAAAACAGATCACTTTGGTTAGATTTTAAAATTATGTTGCAAACAGTGAAGAAGGTCATTGCTAAAGATGATATCAGTGAAGCTGGCGAGGCAACAATGAGTAAATTTACAGGAACAAATATTAAGGAGTTAGATAAGTGACAGAATTTATTGGTGTATACGGTGCGAGTGGTTTTGGTAAAGAAGTCATGCCATTAGTTCGCCAAAAGTTTCCAAATTTAAAAAAAGAACAATTCGTTTTTATTGATGATGGTCAAGTAGGTGGAAGTCTGAATGGTTATTCTGTTTTAGCCTATACAGATTTTATTAATAACACTGCTAAACATAAGGCTGTAACGATTGCGATAGCAAATAGTACTGTTCGTGAAAAACTAGCTGTGCGTCTAAATGAGGATGGTGTTCAACATTTAGCGATACAAGCAGAAAATACAGTGATTTTAGACGAAGTAGAGATCGGCGAGGGAAGCCTACTTTGCCCATTCACTTGTTTGACATCAAATATTAAAATTGGCAAATTTTTCCACGCTAACATCTATAGTTACGTTGCTCATGACTGTGTAATTGGTGATTACGTCACTTTTGCTCCTGGTGTAAAATGCAACGGAAATATTCATATTGAAGATCATGCCTATATTGGCACTGGTGCAGTCATTAAGCAAGGTACACCAGATAAGCCTTTGGTTATTGGAAAAGGTGCGGTGATTGGTATGGGGGCGGTCGTTACAAAAAGTGTTCCAGCGGGTGTCACAGTCGTTGGAAATCCTGCACGAATTTTAGAGAAAAAATAGATTTTATCAGCAATATAGAGGGATGAGAGTATGTTAAACACAGCATTTGAACCATGGCCAAGCTTTACAGAGAAAGAAGCAGATGCAGTTAAAAATATATTGCTTTCGAATAAAGTAAATTATTGGACAGGGCAAGAATGCCGTGAATTTGAAAAGGAATTTGCATCGTTTTCTGGTACAAAATATGCCGTTGCTCTAGCAAATGGGACTGTTGCACTTGATGTTGCGTTGAAAGCATTACAAATTGGTGCTGGCGATGATGTGATTGTAACTTCACGTACTTTCTTAGCTTCAGCAAGTTCGATTGTTACAGCTGGAGCGAATCCAATTTTTGCTGATGTTGAGTTAGATTCACAAAATATTTCAAGACGAACAATAGAAGCTGTATTAACACCAAATACGAAGGCGATCATTTGTGTTCATTTGGCTGGCTGGATGTGTGATATGGATCCAATTATGCAGTTAGCAGCTGAAAAGGGTTTATATGTCATAGAAGATTGTGCTCAAGCGCATGGCGCCAAATATAAAGGTAAGCCTGCTGGTTCTATTGGCCACATTGCTGCTTGGTCATTTTGCCAAGATAAAATTATGACTACGGGTGGCGAAGGTGGAATGGTTACCACTAATGATGAGAGCCTGTGGAAAAAAATGTGGTCTTATAAAGATCATGGCAAAAGCTACGATAGTATCTACAATAAACAACATCCACCAGGATTTCGTTGGTTACACGATTCTTTTGGAACAAACTGGCGTATGATGGAAATGCAAGCTGTTATTGGTCGCATTCAACTCACTTATATGCCAGATTGGACGAAAAATAGGATAGAAAATGCAGATAAAATCTTAAAAGCATTTGATCATTCTAATTATTTTACTGTAAATCGACCAACAGATGATTATCTACATGCACAATATAAATGTTATGTGCAAGTCAATATAAATGCGTTACCAAGTGGTTGGTCTCGTGATCGGATCATGCAATTTATCAATGCAGAAGGCGTACCATGTTATAGTGGTTCATGTTCTGAAGTGTATTTAGAGCATGCTTTTGATAATACGAATTGGCGACCGAAAGAACGTTTGAAAAATGCTCAGCAGCTTGGTGAAACTAGTCTTATGTTTTTAGTACATCCAACACTGAGCGAAGATAATATTAATAAAACCGTTGATGTGATTCAAAAACTAAAGAAAGTTTTAGATCAGTGATGAGAGAATAGGCGATAAAGTTTAAAGCAGTTAATCATAAATTAGCTTTTTGCATTATCGTTGTATTATTAACCCAAGATCGTCATTTCAGCTTGTGGAAGAATTGCGTATAAAGTGCGCATGCTTAGTGGGATAATTAGAAGATTATTGTGAAAAAGATTATTTATCAGCTTGCATCAGCACCAAGGCTAGCAAAACAGGCTCTATTGGTATTTTTAGACTTATTCGCATTTCCTGTGATTTTATGGTTGTGTTATGTCATTCGCTTATTTGATTTAGGAGCAGAAGTTGTACCTGGACTTAACCACGGTGTAATTTTAATCACATTTTTTTCAATTATTAGCTTATTGTTGACAGGCGTTTATCATTTTATTGTTCGAACATTTGATGAAGTCTTTATCATCAAACTGGCATTTGCTGTATGCAGTATGATGATAATACTGTATGGATTTAATGCATTTAGTCATGCATATATCCCGATGTCGATTCCATTTATGTTCGGCTTTATGATGTTTGCATGGATATGGTGTAGTCGAGCATTTATTCGTTTTATTGTGAAAGCAACCTTACACACTCATGGTGGTTGTAAAAGGGTAGTAATCTATGGTGCAGGTGATGCTGGTCAGCAAATCGCAGCAGCTTTACATCGCTCAGATGACCATACACCCGTTTTCTTTATTGATGATAAAGTTTCATTACAAGATCAAATTGTAGGTGGCTTAAAAGTTTATTCTACTGCGAAAGCACTGCGGAATTTTAAAAAATATAAGATAGATGAAATCTTACTTGCTTTACCTTCTGTGGGGCGTGTACGAAAAAGTGAAATTATTCAACAATTAGAACCAGCGTTTGTGAAAGTCACAGAACTGCCAGGGCTCACTAAACTTGTTGATGGTGATATTCGAGTTTCAGATATCCGTGAGGTTGATATTATTGACCTTTTAGGACGAGATCCTGTTCCACCTATTGCCCATTTATTGGCTAAAAATATTCAAAATAAAATTGTTATGGTGACAGGTGCGGGCGGATCGATTGGTTCAGAGCTTTGTCGACAAATCATAAAAAATCAACCTAAAATGCTGGTTTTATATGAATTAACTGAGTTTGCATTATATGATATTGATAAAGAGTTAAGGCAAACTGCGAGTTGCGACATTGTTCCCATTTTAGGGACTGTACAAGATCAACAAAAATTAGAACGTATCATCGAACAATATCATGTGCAAACAGTCTATCATGCCGCCGCTTATAAACATGTTCCATTGGTTGAGTGTAATCCAATTGCTGGATTAAAAAATAATGCAATTGGAACCGCAAATAGTTTAAATGCCGCTGTAAAAAAAGGCGTGGAAACCTTTGTATTGATTTCAACGGATAAAGCAGTTAGACCGACGAATGTCATGGGTGCATCGAAGCGGATGGCCGAGCTTTATTGTCAAGCCGTGGCTGAAACGAAACCAAATACTCAGATCAGTATCGTACGTTTCGGAAATGTATTAGGTTCATCAGGTTCGGTTGTACCTTTATTTAGACAGCAGATTGCAAAAGGTGGTCCAATTACGGTGACTCATCCTGATGTAACACGTTATTTTATGACGATTCCTGAAGCTTCTCAGTTAGTCATTCAAGCTGGGGCATTAGGTTCAGGTGGTGATGTGTTCTTACTCGATATGGGGGAACCTGTTCGAATTCAGGATTTAGCACGACAAATGATCGCTTTAAGTGGTTTAAAAGTTCGAGAAGCAAATACAACGGATGGTGATATTGAAATCGCTTATAGTGGTTTACGTCCGGGAGAAAAACTTTACGAGGAACTTCTCATCGATCAAGATAACACAGGTTATACAGAGCATACTCGTATTTTACGTTCTTTTGAAAAGCATTATCCGTTACAAGAGATTCAGTCTGTATTCAGTCGAATCAATCAAATGACTGCAGTAGATCATGATGTAGATTGGGCTTTAAGTCAGTTAGAATATTATGTTGATGGCTATAAACGTAGCGGCGAAGTACGAGTTAATTAAGAGAGTATTGTATGATCAAAAAAGCAATTTTACCCGTCGCAGGTTTAGGCACCCGTTTTTTACCAGCAAGTAAATCCATTCCAAAGGAAATGGTGACGGTAGTCGATCGTCCCGCAATTGAGTATGTGGTACGTGAGGCAGTTGAGGCGGGTATAGAACAAATTATTTTGGTCACTCATTCCTCAAAAGCTTCAATAGAAAACTATTTTGATCGTAATTTTGAGCTTGAAACAACTTTAGAACAAAAAAAGAAATTTGACCTGCTGAAAGAAATTACTGATATTTTACCGAAGCATGTCAGTGTGGTCAGTGTACGCCAACCACAACCCCTAGGACTAGGTCATGCGGTATTGTGTGCGAAAGATATCGTGGGCGATGAAGCTTTTGCGGTGTTATTGCCTGATGTACTGGTCAAGAATCAAAGCTGTGATAATGATTTGTCACTCATGATTCAGCGTTTTGAACAGTCGCAAGCAGCACAAATCATGGTAGAAGCGGTGCCTGATCATCTAGTCGATCAATATGGTATTGTGGATGTTGCAGTTACACCGAACGAAGGTGAAAGTATTACGATGCAGGGAATTGTTGAAAAGCCTGCTGTCGGCACAGCTCCTTCAAATTTATCAGTGGTGGGACGTTATATTTTACCCGCTCAGATTATGGGTCTATTAGCAGATACACCCCGTGGGGCAGGGAATGAAATCCAACTCACGGATGCGATTGCAGCATTGCAGCGATCAGAAACTGTGGAAGCCTACCGTATGAAGGGGCAAACCTTTGATTGTGGTAGTAAGCTTGGATATTTAAAAGCTGTATTACACTATGGTATCGAGCATCCAAAATTGGGCGCAGAGTTTAAGGGCTTAATCCAAGAATTAGTCCTATAGTTTTAGGGCGTGTAGTTATGAAAGTTGCAATCTTTGGCAATACATTATATGCAGGCGTAATGTCTGCATTATTGTCTGAATCTGGACATTTTGTATATTGGTGTTCCCACCTCAACCCAAATGAAAATGGTCAGCAATATTCTTTTCATGATGAAAATGTCAGTCGCTTACTTGAAAAACAACTCAGTAGTGGATTTTTGATTTATCGTGATCTGGATGGTATTCCTTTAGACATTGATGCCTACTTATTTAGTTTTAATCAAACTCAAGAACAACAAGTTTTTCAACTGTTAGCATCACTCAAACAGCGTCCGATTATTCATCCTAAACTGATGATCAATGCATCCACCTTTGGTTTACATGGGACTGAGCATTTTCAACAAATCCTTTCTGAAGATGACTGGGTCTATTTACCAGATACCATCCAAGAGGGAAATGCGTTACAGAGTCTGACCCAAGCTAAGCAGTTGATCGTGGGATGTACCCAAGCTAATGTTCAGACCAAAGTCAAAGAATTACTTCGCCCTTTTTTCCCTTTGGCACAGCAATATCTATTTATGCCAATTCTGGATGCTGAGTTTACCAAGCTGAGTATCTCGGGTATGTTGGCAACACGGATCAGCTATATCAATGATCTTGCTGTTGTGGCGGAAAAGTTGGGGATTGACATTGCTTCAGTACGTCAGGGTATGGCAGCGGATAACCGTATTGGTTCAGCTTACTTAGCCCCTGGTGCTGGTTTTGGCGGTGAAAATTTTTCTCATGATATTCTGACACTCTCTAATACAGTTGCAAATACAGGCGTGAAAAGCCAATTGCTTGCACAAGTATGGCAAATTAATGAGCAACAAAAAGAAATCCTGTTCCGTAAGTTTTGGAACTATTATCATGGGGATTTACAGGGAAAATCTGTTGCAATTTGGGGTGCTTCTTTTAAAGAAAATACCTCAAGTATTCAGCAATCACCTATTCACCAAATGCTTGCAGCACTCTGGGCGCAAGGGGTAACGGTTCACCTTCATGATCCTCAAGCTTTAGATGAAATAAAGCTAATGTATGGTCAACGTGACGATCTGATTCTTTGTGAAAATCAGTATGATGCGGTAAAAGATGTGCATGCTCTTTGTGTACTTACGGCTTGGAAACAATACTGGAGTCCAGAATTTAAGCAGCTTGAACAGTTGATGAGGCATCCTTTAATTTTGGATGGTCGCAATATTTATGATCCTGACTATGTCAAAGCACAAGGTTTTGCATATATGGGCGTGGGACGTTAAAGATGATCGAGCAGATTCAGCCTTTTGCTGTAAAAGAGCAGGCTTCCGTCGTGGAGCACCTGATATCTTTACAACAGCAATTTAAAGAGGTTCATCTAAATAAATTATTTGCAGCAGATTCTGCACGCTTTAAACGTTTTTCGGTTGAGTATGACCAAATTGTTTTGGACTTTAGTAAGCATCGTATTGATCAAACGATTTTAAATAGCTTAGTGGATTTAGCGCAGGCACAAGATTTAAAACGGTGGATCAAAACACTGTTTTCATCTGAGCAGATTAACTATACAGAACATCGTGCAGCGATGCATTGGGCTCTGCGTTTACCTCAATCGGGTTCAGATTTTTCCGAAGTCAATCAACTGGTACAGCAACAGTTGGAGCGAATGTATGCTTTAGTGGATAAAATCCATGCTGGGCAGTATCGCGGTGCGACGGGTGAGGTGATTCAAGATGTAGTCAATATTGGTGTGGGCGGTTCTGATCTTGGTCCACTCATGGTGACGCATGCATTGTCTGACTTTAAGGTCGCAACTACAAAACCTTTAAATGTACATTTTGTTTCGACTATGGATGGTAGTCAACTGTCTGAGTTACTGCATCAACTCCGTCCTGAAACAACTCTATTTATTATTTCATCAAAGTCATTTGGCACGATTGATACACTTTCCAATGCACAAACCGTGCGTCAATGGTTAGAAAAGGCATTGGGGCAAAATGAGAAGATTCTGCAAAATCATTTTATCGGGGTTTCGACTAAGCCTGACAAGATGACAGAGTGGGGCATTGCTGCTGATAAACAGCTGTTGCTCTGGGATTGGGTTGGGGGGCGTTATTCCTTGTGGTCATGTATTGGTTTACCAATTGCCCTGACCATTGGTGTTGACGGATTTAAGCAACTGTTAGCAGGCGCTTATGCGATAGACCAGCATTTTCAATCCGCACCATTTCAGCAGAATATTCCTGTTTTGATGGGGCTTTTAGGCGCGTGGAATAACAATTTTCTGGATATCCAGACCCATGCAGTTTTACCGTATGATGGTCGTCTCAAATATTTTGCAGCTTATTTGCAGCAGCTTGAAATGGAATCTAATGGGAAATCGATTCAACGCAATGGAGAAAAGGTCAGTTCAGCCACTTGCCCAATTGTGTGGGGAGAGGTTGGGCCGAATGCCCAGCATGCTTTTTATCAGCTTTTACATCAGGGTACCCATTCCGTTAGCTGTGACTTTATTGCCCCTGTGAAACGCTATAATGCCAATCAGTTTACCTATGCTGAAAGTGCAGAGGCCTTGGCTGAGCAGCATCATTTGGCTTTATCCAACTGTTTGGCACAGTCGCGCCTGTTGGCCTTTGGAAATCAAGCCTTGGCAGCAGATGAGCTAGAAGATTTACCAACCTATAAACAATATGAAGGCAATCAACCTAGCTCCACTATTTTACTCAAAGAGCTGAATCCTTATAGCTTAGGGATGCTGATTGCGATGTATGAACATAAGGTTTTTGTGCAGTCGGTGTTGTGGAATATTAACCCTTTTGATCAATGGGGCGTTGAAAAAGGCAAAGAAATTGCCAATCAGCTATTACCGATTTTGAACCGTGAACAGGATGATCTCTCTAAATTTGATGCATCAACACAAGGTTTATTGAAAATATTATTAGGAAAAACAGATGGCTAAAGTTTTAGTGACGGGTGGTGCGGGCTATATTGGCTCCCATACCTGTTTAGAGTTGCTTACCGCAGGTCACGAGGTGATTGTCTTCGATAACCTCTCAAACAGCTCTGAAGAGTCTTTGTGTCGAGTACAAGCATTAGCAAATAAAAATTTGGTGTTTGTGCAGGGTGATATTCGCAATCAGGCTGAGTTAGATTCAGTTTTCCAAGACCATCAGATTGATGCAGTCATTCATTTTGCTGGTCTGAAAGCGGTTGGTGAAAGCCAGCAGATTCCATTGGCTTATTTTGACAATAATATTACGGGCAGTGTTCAGTTGGTCAAGGCGATGGAGCGCGCAGGTGTATTTAGCTTGGTATTCAGTTCATCTGCAACGGTTTATGACGAAGCCAATCTTTCGCCTTTGAATGAAGATATGCCAACAGGAATGCCAAATAACAATTATGGTTATACCAAACTGATTGTTGAGCAAATACTGCAAAAACTGGCACAGGCAGATTCTCGCTGGTCGATTGCTTTACTGCGTTATTTTAACCCAGTGGGGGCGCATAAAAGTGGTCAGATTGGGGAAGACCCTCAAGGCATTCCAAACAACCTTATGCCTTATGTGACTCAGGTGGCTGTAGGTCGCCGTGACAAGTTATCTATCTATGGCAATGACTATGACACCATCGATGGTACAGGGGTTCGTGATTATATACATGTAGTCGATTTAGCCAAAGCCCATTTATGTGCCTTAAATAATCGCTTATCTACACAAGACTGCCGTGCTTGGAACATCGGCACGGGCAATGGCTCATCTGTATTACAAGTCAAAAACACCTTTGAGCAAATTAATGGTGTGCCTGTTGCGTTTGAATTTGCACCACGCCGTGCAGGTGATGTGGCCATTTCATTTGCAGACAATACCCGTGCTATAGCAGAGTTAGGTTGGAAGCCGCAATATACATTGCAAGATATGCTGGCGGATAGCTGGAATTGGCAGAAGCAAAATCCGAATGGGTATAAATAACTCGTATTTCAAGTAAGAACAGGGAGCGATTGCTCCCTGTTCTTTGATTAGCCCTGAATTAAATGTGTCAACTCATCCACATAGCTTTGCATTGACTGTGGGTTTTGATCAGCACGACTTTCAATATTTAAACGCAGTAAAGGCTCGGTATTCGATGCGCGGACATTCAAACGCCATGCACCAAAATCAAGGCTGACACCATCGGTACGATCAACCTGTGGATTCTGGTCGGCATAATGATCAAAAATCTTTTGAACCGTTGCTTGCGTGTCTGCTACTTTAAAATTGATTTCGCCGCTACAAGGGAATTTGGCAATCATATTTTCAACGAGTGTCGAGAGTGATTGTTCTGTTTCTGAGAGTAGAGCAATGGTGAGTAACCAAGGAATCATACCGCTATCACAATAAGCAAAGTCACGGAAATAATGATGTGCACTCATTTCCCCACCGTAAACAGCATTATGTTCACGCATCACATCTTTAATAAAAGCATGTCCAGATTTTGATTGAACTGCGATACCTTGGTATTGCTCTACGATATCAAAGGTATTCCAAACTAGGCGTGGATCATGCACAATTTTTTCGCCAGATTGTTTGATTAAGAATGCTTGTGCCAATAAGCCAACAATGTAGTAGCCTTCGATGAATTGACCTTTCTCATCGAATAGGAAGCAACGGTCAAAGTCACCATCCCATGCAATGCCCATATCTGCATTGTGCGCAAGCACAGCATCACGGGTACTGTCTCGGTTTTCAATTAAGATCGGATTCGGAATTCCATTAGGGAAAGTTCCATCGGCTTCATGATGAATTTTAATAAATTCAACTGGAATATTCAGTTGCTGGAATTTCTGTTCAATCGCATCAATGACATGGCCTGCTGCACCATTACCTGCATTTACCACCAGTTTGAGTGGTTTAATTTTCTGAGGATCGATGTAGGTTAATAGGTGATCAACAAACTCTGGCAAAATATTATAGTTTTTAGTTGTACCTTTTTGCTCAACTTCTGTAAAAGTACCTGATTCAGCGAGTGCTTGGATGTCTTTTAATCCCGTATCAGCACTTATTGGACGTGCATTTTCACGTACCAATTTCATGCCGTTATAATCCATTGGATTATGGCTCGCCGTAACTTCAATGCCACCTTGTACATCAAGATGGAAAGCGCCGAAATAAACTTCTTCGGTACCCGTCATGCCTAAATCTAGAACATTGACACCTGCATCATTAAGACCACGAATGGTTGCTTGCTTTAAGCCTTCACTACTCAGGCGGATGTCACAACCAATCACCACTTTTTTAGGTTGATAGATCTGTCCATAGGCACGACCAATTTTGTAGGCGATTTCTTCATTGAGTTCAGTGCCTAGTTTTCCGCGAATATCGTAGGCTTTAAAGCAGGTCAGTTGAGTCATATTTAAAGGTGCTGTTTGTTGTTTATTCATGTGTTGCAGTATACAAAGACTGAGCTAGATTGAACATTGAATGATACAGATTTAATCATTTAGCACATTTATTCTTGGCTCTAGTTGTCGGATAAATTTTAGTTTTAATGACGCTGGTTTTGTAAAAATAAAAATGGTTGTTTCACGTGAAACAACCATTTTTGATCCATAAAGTCTCCCTTTTAAAAGGGAGATGAGGAACGAATATAGCTCCGCAAGGGGATGTTAAGCTGATTTTGCTAGCACTTCAGCCATTGCTGTGGCAACTTTATAAATATTATTCATATTTAAACCAGCAACACAGATACGACCACTACGTACAAGGTAAATTGCATATTCTTCACGTAAGGTGTCGACTTGCTCGCCTGTCAAACCTGTATAACTGAACATCCCTTTTTGGTTTACAAGGTAGCTAAAGTCACGGTCAGGGAGTGCTTTAGTCAGTTCATCTTTTAAGATGCTACGCATTTTGATAATACGCTCACGCATCTCTTTGACTTCGCCTTGCCATTGTTGATTCAGATCAGTGTCATTTAACACTTGATCAACCAACCATGCACCAGTTGTTGGTGGGCTAGAGTAGATACGACGTACCGTTGCTTTTAACTGACCGAATGTGCATTTTGCTGCTTCAGCATCATCACACACGAAAGTTAAACCACCAACACGCTCACCATAAAGTGAGAAGATTTTAGAGAACGAGTTGCTGACGATGAAGTTTAAACCAGCTTGGTCTAAAGCACGAATCGCATAAGCATCTTGTTCCATGCTATCGCCAAAGCCTTGGTAAGCGATGTCGAGGAATGGAATCAAGTTACGCTCTTTTAATACCGCAATCACTTGATCCCACTGAGCTGGATTTAGATCCGCACCTGTCGGGTTGTGACAGCAAGGGTGTAACAACACGATGCTTTGCTCTGGCAAAGTTTTTAATGTCGACAACATACCATCAAAATCAACGCCACGTGTTTCAGCATCGAAATATGGATAGTAGTTGCTCTTGATGCCAGCACCGTTGAAAATCGCAACATGGTTATCCCACGTTGGTTGGCTCACCCAAACTTCTGAATTTGGGAAATAAGTTTTTAAGAAATCTGCACCAACTTTTAATGCACCTGAACCACCCAATGTTTGAATCGTTGCAACACGACCTTGTTGAATAGCAGGGCTGTTTGCGCCAAACAATAGAGCTTGAATTGCGTCACGGTAAGGCTTAAAGCCTTCCATTGGAAGATAAAGTTTGGTTTTATCATTTTTAGGTGCAATACGTTTTTGCGCTTCGATAATGGTATCAAGCTGAGGAACGATACTGTCTTCGTTATAGTACAAACCAATACTTAGATTAACCTTTTCAGCGCGTGGATCAGCATTAAACTGTTCCATTAAAGAGAGAATTGGATCGCCTGCATAAGGTGGGATATGTTGAAACATTAACAATGTCCTTTTATTCAACAAGGTGCATGGATGTGTCTTGAGGAGCACTGCTCCAGATGCCCAATAATGTACCAATAAAGCGATGATGAAGCACGCTGTTATTTACATTTCTAGTGTAGGGTCTGTTGACATTTCACAGATGCTTGCGACAGAGGGCATTTTTTAGACGGTACAAGGCATGTTTAGCGAAATTTAGTTATTCTAAATGAGCGAAACATAACATAGTAACGGCAAAAAATGTTCCTGTCCCGCAGGGTTATGGCTAAAACCTCCCTAAACTGCGTTATGAAACTTGACAAGGGAAGGCCATTGCCTGCGTTTCATGCCTTGTTTATGTTGTTTTAGCCGATAACGCAATGCATGGCTGAAATATCAACAGACCCTATTATTTACTTACAAAAATTTGTAGCAAAGTGCTCGATTATAAAGATTGTCTACAATCAAGCTGTCATACCATAGTCGTAGCATAAGCAATATCAATGAGTCCAAAGATATACAAAATTGAGCATAGACTAATTGTGTAAAAATCATAAGTATTTGTTTTATTTATAATTATTATGATTTTTATGACGGTTTTGAATGATTCTAATCAGAATGGATAGATTATCTGACTGACTGCATAGGTCTATTTTATTGTCGACAATCCTATTGCATTATTTCTGTTATACCGTTATAAAATCATCAAAACTGTAGAGATTGTCGACAATATGCAAGATACCCTTGTTCCTCAAGCCATCAGCACAAGTCAGAGTATTACCCTGACGGAACATGTATTTAAGCAAATTCAATCAGCAATCGTATTAGGACAAATTCCTGCGGGCAGCAAGATTTCAGAACCCGAGTTGGCACGTATTTACGGGATCAGTCGTGGTCCATTGCGTGAGGCGATTCATCGTCTAGAAGGCCAGCGATTGGTTGAGCGTACCGCCCATGTTGGCGCGCGAGTTGTTTCTCTTTCTCTACAACAATTTAAAGAACTTTACCAAATTCGTGCTTCACTTGAAGGCTTAGCTTGTAAGTTGGCTGCACAGCATATTGATAAAAAACAAATCTTAGCATTGCGTGATGTGTTACGAATGCATGCTGAAGATGAAAATTTTAAAGCAGGTAAGGGTTATTACCTACAAGAAGGTCAAGACGATTTCCATTACTGCATTATCAAAAGCAGTGGTAATAAAACCTTAGAAAAAATGTTATGTGATGAGCTGTATCACCTCATCCGTATGTACCGAATTCAGTTTTCAAACACCCCAAATCGACCGAGCAAAGCTTGGGACGAACATATCCGCATTTTAGATGCGATTGCAGAGGGTGATGGTGAACTTGCTGAAATGCTAATGCACCGTCACATCAATGCATCCTATAAAATTGTTGAGCAAACATTGCTGCAAACCCAAGGAGAACATCAACATGGCTAAATCTGCTGGTCAGCTATTCCGCGACGCGGTCGCAAATGAAAAACCATTACAAGTGGTGGGTGCGATCAACGCCAATCATGCATTGTTAGCAAAACGTGCTGGCTATAAAGCTATTTATTTGTCAGGTGGTGGTGTTGCGGCAGGTTCGTTAGGTTTACCTGACTTGGGGATTAGCAACCTTGATGATGTATTGACGGATGTACGCCGTATTACTGATGTCTGTGATCTACCATTATTGGTTGATGTCGATACAGGTTTTGGTGCTT
This sequence comes from Acinetobacter sp. WCHA39, assembly GCF_002165385.1. Taxonomy (NCBI): domain Bacteria; kingdom Pseudomonadati; phylum Pseudomonadota; class Gammaproteobacteria; order Moraxellales; family Moraxellaceae; genus Acinetobacter; species Acinetobacter sp. WCHA39. Next base: position 56,770 of record NZ_NHRP01000009.1, on the reverse strand, counting down.
CAGCGTTTAATATTGCACGTACCACCAAGTCGATGATCAAGTTCGGTGCAGCAGCAATGCACATCGAAGACCAAGTGGGTGCAAAGCGTTGTGGACACCGTCCAAACAAAGCGATCGTGACCCAACAAGAAATGGTTGATCGTATCAAAGCGGCGGTTGATGCACGTACTGATGAAAACTTTGTGATCATGGCGCGTACCGATGCGCTTGCAGTTGAAGGCTTACAAGCAGCAATTGACCGTGCAGGTGCATACATTGAAGCAGGTGCGGACATGTTGTTCCCTGAAGCGATCACTGAGTTGGCTATGTATAAGCAATTTGCTGATCTGACCAAAGTTCCAGTATTAGCGAACATTACTGAATTTGGTTCTACACCATTGTTTACGACTGAAGAATTGGCTTCTGCGGATGTGAGCATTGCATTATATCCACTTTCAGCATTCCGCGCGATGAACAAAGCAGCGGAAAATGTGTATGAGACTCTGCGTAAAGAAGGCACACAGAAGAACGTTGTTGACACCATGCAAACGCGTCAAGAATTGTATGAACGCATTAACTATCACGCGTTTGAACAGTATCTTGATGGAACTTTTGCAAAGAATAAATAAGTCAAACAATCTCCCTAAATCCCTCTTTGGAAAGAGGGATTTAGGGAGATTAAGAACTTTATCAGTTTTTACCCCAAGGATATAAAAAGGACAATCTTATGAGCAGTAATGAAACTCCAACAGGCTTCAAGCCAAAAAAATCAGTTGCGTTAAGTGGTCAAGTTGCAGGTAACACTGCACTTTGTACCGTAGGTCGTAGTGGTAATGACTTGCACTATCGTGGTTACGACATTCTTGACCTTGCAGTCGGTAGCGAATTTGAAGAAGTGGCACACTTGCTTGTACATGGCAAACTGCCAAACAAAGCTGAGTTGAAAGCCTATAAAGCAAAACTTAAAGCACTTCGAGGCTTACCAGCAGCATTGAAAACTGCACTTGAGCAGTTACCGCCATCTGCACACCCAATGGATGTAATGCGTACAGGTGTGTCAGTTTTAGGTTGTTTAACGCCTGAACATGAAGACCACAATGAAGCAGGTGCGAAAGACATCGCTGACAAATTGATGGCAAGCTTGGGTTCAATGTTATTGTATTGGTATCACTTCAGTAACAACGGTCGTCGTATCGAAGTTGAAACGAATGATGACTCAATCGCTGCGCATTTCCTCCATTTACTTCATGGTGAAGCGCCATCTGAAGAATGGATTCAAGCAATGCATACGTCTTTGATTCTGTATGCTGAGCATGAATTCAACGCATCGACATTTACTTCACGTGTTGTTGCAGGTACAGGTTCAGACATGTATTCAGCAATTACAGGCGGTATTGGTGCGCTACGTGGTCCAAAACACGGTGGTGCGAACGAAGTTGCATTTGTGATTCAACAGCGTTATGACAACGCTGACGAAGCAGAAGCAGACATCCGTAGCCGCGTAGAGAAAAAAGAAGTGATCATCGGTTTTGGTCATCCTGTTTATACCATCTCTGATCCACGTAACGAAGTGATCAAGAAAGTGGCGCGTGATCTTGCTGATGCTCAAGAGAACACCAAAATGTACCTCATTGCTGAACGTTTAGAAGCAGTGATGAAAGAAGTGAAAAACATGTTCCCGAACCTCGACTGGTTCAGCGCGGTGAGCTATCACTTGATGGGTGTTCCAACAGCAATGTTCACTCCATTATTCGTGATTGCACGTACAGCTGGTTGGTCAGCACACGTGATTGAACAACGTCAAGACGGCAAGATCATTCGCCCAAGCGCGAACTATACTGGCCCTGAAAACTTAGAATTCAAACCATTGGCGGAGCGTGGTTAATGACAAATCAATACTGTAAACCGCTGGCAGGTACCCAGCTCGAATACTATGACGTGCGTCAAGCCGTTGAAGATATTCAGCCAGGCGCATATGAAACTTTGCCATACACATCTAAAGTGTTGGCAGAGCAGCTTGTACGTAAAGCTGATGTAGAAAACTTAACTGATTATTTAAAGCAATTGATTGAACGCCGTCAGGACATGGATTTTCCTTGGTATCCTGCACGTGTAGTATGTCATGACATCTTAGGTCAAACGGCACTCGTTGACCTTGCTGGCTTGCGTGATGCGATTGCTGAAAAAGGTGGTGACCCATCTAAAGTCAATCCAGTGGTTCCAACGCAGTTGATCGTGGATCACTCTTTGGCGGTGGAATTTGGTGGCTTTGATCCTGACGCGTTTGAAAAAAACCGTGCAGTAGAAGATCGTCGTAACGAAGACCGTTTCCACTTTATCGAGTGGACCAAAACTGCATTTAAAAATGTCGACGTGATCCCTGCGGGTAACGGCATCATGCACCAGATCAACTTGGAGAAAATGTCTCCAGTGATCCAAAACCGGGATGGCTTAGCGTTCCCTGATACCTGTGTTGGTACAGATTCACATACCCCACATACCGATGCACTTGGTGTGATCTCAGTGGGTGTGGGTGGTTTAGAAGCTGAAAACGTGATGTTGGGTCGTGCATCTTGGATGCGTCTTCCAGACATTATCGGTGTTGAGTTTGTCGGTCAGCGTCAAGCAGGCATTACTGCAACGGATATCGTACTCGCTTTAACTGAGTTCTTGCGTAAAGAGCGTGTAGTCGGTGCTTATTTAGAGTTCTTTGGTGAAGGTGCTGACAGCATGTCAGTGGGCGACCGTGCCACCATCTCGAATATGACCCCAGAATATGGCGCAACTGCGGCAATGTTCTATATCGACCAAAACACGATTGATTATTTACGCCTGACAGGTCGTGAAGATGCACAAGTGGCATTGGTTGAGCAATACGCAAAAGAAATCGGTCTTTGGGCATCGGATATGACCAAAGCGCAGTACCCACGTGTACTTCGTTTCGATCTTTCAACAGTCACTCGTAACATTGCAGGTCCATCAAACCCACATGCACGTGTATCTACTGCTGATTTGAAAGAAAAAGGTATTGCTGGCGTTGTTGAAAACCGTACGGATGGTTTAATGCCTGATGGCGCGATCATCATTGCTGCGATTACCTCTTGTACCAATACCTCAAACCCACGTAACACGGTGGCAGCAGGTTTATTGGCACGTAAAGCCAATGAACTTGGTTTAGTGCGTAAACCTTGGGTGAAATCTTCATTTGCACCAGGTTCTAAAGCGGCTGCACTTTATCTTGAAGAAGCTGGCGTACTGAAAGACCTAGAGAAACTTGGTTTTGGTATCGTGGCGTATGCATGTACTACATGTAACGGTATGTCAGGTGCGCTTGATCCAGTGATTCAACAAGAAATCATTGACCGTGATTTGTATGCGACAGCGGTACTTTCGGGTAACCGTAACTTCGATGGTCGTATCCATCCTTATGCAAAACAAGCGTTCTTGGCATCGCCTCCACTTGTGGTAGCGTATGCGATTGCAGGGACAATTCGTTTTGACATCGAAAAAGACTCATTGGGTACAGACAAAGACGGTAATCCAATTTACCTGAAAGATATCTGGCCATCTGATGCTGAAATCGATGCACTGGTAAAAGAAGCTGTGAAGCCTGAACAATTCCGTAAAGTCTACATTCCAATGTTTGACCTCGGTGAAGTTGAGCAAGCAGAAAGCCCACTTTACGACTGGCGTCCTATGAGTACTTACATCCGTCGTCCGCCGTATTGGGAAGGGGCGTTGGCTGCACCACGTACTTTGACCAACATGCGTCCGCTTGCAATTTTGGGTGATAACATCACGACTGACCATTTATCGCCTTCAAATGCGATCATGATGGATTCGGCTGCGGGTGAATACCTACACAAAATGGGCGTACCTGAAGAAGACTTCAACTCATATGCGACACATCGTGGTGACCATTTGACAGCCCAACGTGCAACATTTGCCAACCCGAAATTGTTTAATGAGATGGTGGTTCGTTCTGACGGCACGATTAAACAAGGTTCAAAAGCGCGTGTAGAGCCTGAAGGCGAAGTGATGCGTATGTGGGAAGCGATTGAAACTTACATGAACCGTAAGCAACCGTTGATCATCATTGCAGGTGCGGATTATGGTCAGGGTTCAAGCCGTGACTGGGCAGCGAAAGGTGTTCGTCTTGCAGGTGTTGAAGCGATTGTGGCTGAAGGTTTTGAGCGTATTCACCGTACTAACCTTGTCGGTATGGGCGTGTTACCGCTTGAGTTTAAACCGGGTGTGAACCGTAAAACGTTGAAGTTAGATGGTACTGAGCTTTATAGCGTGATTGGTAATATCTCACCGCGTTCGACTTTAACTTTAGTGATTGAACGTGCCACAGCAGATGGTAAAGAAGAAATTCTTGAAGTACCTGTGACTTGCCGTCTAGATACAGAAGAAGAAGTGTCTGTATATGAAGCGGGTGGGGTATTACAACGTTTTGCACAAGACTTTTTAGAAGGGAATACTTGAGTATATTGTAAAATTAAAAAAAACCCTCTAATCTAACGGAGGGTTTTTTATGATATAAATTATATGATTACAAGTTTATCTTTAGAAAATTTTAAATCATTTCAAAAATTGGATAAATTAGAAATTAAACCATTAACTATTTTATTGGGTAGAAATAGTTGTGGAAAATCCTCCATCATTCAAAGTTTGCTGTTACTTAAACAAACTTTGGATGATGATGGAAATGCTGATTTAAATGTAGAGGGTAAATATCTAAAATTTAGTAATTTAACAGAAATTAGCTATGGTTTACCCAAGGATGAATTAGCAAATATCCAATACAAAATTAATGTAACAAAACTTAAGGATTCAGCTGAATTTTTTTTAGAGTTTAGGAATAAAAAGGAATATGGTTCATATAAGCCTTATTTAAGCACTTTTATTCATAAAAGTGGTGATAAAGAAGTTAATTTGATGGAACTCAATGAAGATTTTTTTTCTAAGAGTTTAAGTTCATTAATAAAAGATTTAAAAGATAGTAATGAGAGTAAATTTAAAGGAATAAATAAATTTGAAATTGGATTTCAAAATTTTATTCCCAAGGTCATAATTTTAGAATCAAATAATAAAAAGAAAAAATTTATGTTTCCAATAAGTTTTGCATATGAAAATCTTATGGTGGATGAGTTCGAACGTGATATACACAAAATAAAATATTTAAGTCCTTTAAGAGCTAGCCCAGAACGTGTGTATATTCACTATGCAAAAAATGCATCAGAGATAACGGAAAATGGAGCTAATTGTGCACATGTATTATGGGCTAAAAAATCTGAATTAATATATTTTGATAAAAAAAGAATTAAGTTAATAGATGCAGTACATAAATCTATAGAAATACTTGGGCTGGCTCAAAAATTATCCTCGGAGCAGATTAATGATATGGTATATCAGATTGATCTTAAATTAAAGAATTCAAAAAAAGCTGTATCCTTGGCTGATGTAGGATTTGGATATTCTCAAATTTTACCAGTTATCTTATTAGGTTTGATTAATAATGATGATAATTTGATTTTAATTGAACAGCCTGAAATTCATTTGCATCCATCAAGTGCTGGTAAATTAGCTGATCTATTTTTGACTTTTATTAAAGATAGAAAAAGATTTATTATTGAGACTCATAGTCAGGAATTAATTAATAAACTACGATTAAGGGTAATACAAAATCCTGAATTGAAAAATTTAATTAATATAGTGTTTATTGATCAAGATGATGAAGGAACTCAAATCAAACAGTTTGAAATAGATGAAAATGGGATGTTTCCAGAATGGCCAAATGGTTTTCTAGATGAATCTGAAAATCTTGCACGTGAGATATTATTAGCGCGAGTTGGACGGTCAGATGATTAAGGTAACTTTATGTCCTCATTATCTTATTAATTATAAATATGATAATCCAAAAGATATTGAAAATAATATTTTGCGTCATTTAACTTTGTTTTTGGAAAAACTAAAAGAATATAATGTAAAGCTTGTAATATCTAAGAAATTATCTTCTAAAATATTGGAGAATTTCCCATGGGATAGGAAAAGTGATAAAAATTGGTATGGATTTATAAAAGATTGGGAAGCTCAAATATTACCTTATATTTATAATGCTGTATTAATTTCACATGAGGATAGTTTCCTTTTAACTTCCGAAGAGGGATGTCAAGATGTTAATGATGAGATCAAGAAAATCTTTGAGAGTTTTCTAGAAATATTTGCAGGAAAAAATATTGCAAATCAACTTAGTGAGGAAGGTTTATTTTGTAGTGATTCATGTGGATATACAGATGACTACAAAAGTTTTTTGATTTTAGATCAAGATTCAAAGAATTTTAGAATACTTCTTCATCCTTGGCTAAGAGTTTATCCAAATAATTGCCTATTGCCTGTTGATGGGGAATACAAATTCGTTCCACCTAGTAATTGGAGGGATTCATTAAGTCCCATAAAGAATCATAAAGAGCCATATGGATTTATAGATGATGATGGTAAGGTTTGGAAATGGGATTTAGAACATAAAGATCATTGGGATGTCCAACTTAATAGTAAAGAAAGTTCTCGAGGTGATTATTTGAATATTACGCCAAATGGAAAGCTATTAGAGCGGAAATAATATTTTGCTTAACTGCCATCACCATTTGTCAGAAAGGTCAATAAACAATCAGTATTATCACGCTATAGTATATAAACCATTTCTAAAATCTATGGAGAACAAAGATGGTTACTGCTGGCGAAAAACCTGGAACTGGCTTCTATTTTTGTGTTCAATGCGGACATCGCACCTATTTAGAAATTGGTACTGATCGTTTACCTCCGTGTACCAAATGCCTTGGCAATCAATTCAACAGTAAGAATGCCTAAGCCGCAAACACCAAACAGTTACCCACTGTTTTGATGAAAGCCCTGTCACTCGATAGGGCTTTTTTGTTACTGTAAAATATGAAATAACAAGATAGCGATATCTGACAAAAATAAGGAAAACCCAGATGGAAACAATTTTAGGACTTTGTATCGGCGTAGGATTAAGCGCAGCCTGTGGTTTTCGTGTCTTTGTTCCTTTATTGGTGATGAGCATTGCAACCCTGATGGGCTGGTATGAACCTGCAAAAGGTTTTGAATGGTTAGCGATCCCTGCCGTATGCGCTGCACTTGGATTTGCAACCATCTGTGAAATCGCAGCTTATTATGTGCCGTGGGTCGATAATCTCTTGGATACCATTGCCACGCCTGCTGCTGTAGTGGCAGGCACACTTAGTACGATGGCGGTCAGTAGTGGAGAAATGTCACAATTTGCGACGTGGGCAGCCGCGCTGATCGTGGGTGGCGGAACAGCAGGTGTGGTGCAAATGAGCACGGTAGCTGCACGTGGCGTTTCAACTGCAACCACTGGTGGACTGGGGAATTTTGTAGTGGCAACGGGGGAGTTGATTGGCTCAATTGTCTTGTCGATCTTGGCATTTGTGATGCCTGTCGTGATTACGGTATTTGTGATTATTCTGGTGATTGTGGTTGCACGTTGGATACATAAAAAGAGAAAAAATCAGATCAATCCGTCAGCGTGTTAATAACACTCGAAAAATCATAAGGAAGCGAGTAAATTACACACACATTTTGATGGTGCGTTGGCGTTTATGGCATTTACTTGGATTCTATTCACGATCATGGCTGCGTTTATGCAGGCGTGGCGCAACGCATTTCAAAAACAGCTCAGTACCACAGTCGATGCTTATGGTACGACATTGGCCCGATTTATTTTTTCTCCGATTTTTGCGTTTAGTTATTTAGCATTCCTTTATCTGCATCAACCTGTCACTGTTCAAGCCCATTTTTCCAATACATTTTGGCTTTATATAGTGATTGCAGGAATCAGCCAAATTTTTGCGACAGCGTTGATGGTGAAACTATTTCAACAAAAGAACTATGCGATTGGTATCGGGTTGGCTAAAAGCGAAGCGATTTTGGCAGCCTTGATTGCAGTGGTTTTTCTACAGGAGCGGTTGACCACTTTGGGCTGGGTTGGTGTATTGATTGGGGCAATCGCAGTTTTTTTATTGAGTAAAGGTCGACATAGTACGCAACTTTCCTTCAATACTTTAATCATTGGTTTAGGCAGTGGTTTATGTTTTGCCATTACTTCACTTCTGGTACGTGAAGCTAGTTTAGAGCTGAGCATGTTGCCATTTTTGCATCGTGCAGGATGGGTGTTATGCAGTTTGATTAGTTTTCAGTGCATTGCATTATTGCTGTATTTGGGAATCTTTAGTCGCAGTACGTTGTATAACATGTGGCAACGTCTTGGTCTGACCTTTCGTGTAAGTATTTGCAGTTTTTTAGCATCTTTGGGATGGTTCAGTGCCATGAGTATGCAAACTGTGGCGATTGTGAAAACACTGGGTCAGATCGAAATTCTATTTAGCCTACTGATCTCAGTATTTTTCTTTAAAGAAAAGTTGGCAAAGACGGATCATTTAGGTTTATGGCTGGTAATTGTGGCGGCCATTATGGTGATCTGGGCATAAATTTAGGTTTTAAATGAAAAAATACACATCTAGATTGGAATATATTGAAATTTAAATCAGCTATTTTTTATTGAAATGGAAAATAATTCTTATTTTTGGATGAGATATGCAAAATTATTTCATTAGTGGCGAAAAATACCAGTTTTTAGGAAAACAATCCCGCACTGATCTGCCTAAACTATGTCTCAAGGGTTGAGGAACGATTAAAGTTCCGTAAGGGGATCGAAAAGAGTAGCATGCACCGATGCTTATAAAGCAAGTGTGTACAAACCCAAAAGGTCTCGATTCGGCTTAGGACGCTATAGATCAAAAGTCTATAGGCAAAGGTTATGGCTTACAAAGTCATAGGTGTTGAAGTAAACAACATGTTTTCCCTTGATACCCTAAAAAATTTAATATAAACAGAATATGACCAATCAGATATAAATAATAAAAACCCGATCAATGAATTTAAATATAAGTGTGAAATAGGTCTTATAATATTTATTTTTTTGAATATAAAATCCTGTTTTTATAATAAAAAACAAAATGATATAATTCAAACTAGAAAATTGATCATATTGGAAGAGGTCATAAAAATAATGAAAGAATTCGATCTTAAAATACGTTATCCGCATCAAACTAATCGAAATGAAGCTGATCATTTGGGTGCTTTTGATTTAGAAACGATCGTTACTCGTTTCGATGAGATGGGATGGCGTCAGCAATTGGTTCGTCAGTTACAGCTAGATGGTGTAAGTACCAGCTTTATTGTACGAGATGATTACACTGAACAAACCTTACGCATCACAATAGATGCCTTTTCACAAACACAGCAGCTTGAATTTAAATTAGAAAGCGATATTCCTGTGTTTATTCCTAAAAAAGATTTATTCGGATTGGTGACACGTAAGAGCAAAGACACGATTTCTTTTAATTACTTAACGTTGAGTCGTGCCAAAGAATATTTGATTACTTTTTTAAATCGAGACATTGCAACTTTAGAGCAGCTTTATAAAGACAGTTTAAATAAAGCGATAAAAACAGCATCATAAAAATATACGAGTTAATGTCGTAACAATAATAATCAAAACAGGCAACGACATTAACTCTAGACATCTTCAATCGCATTTCAATAGAACGAGTTCTCTGTTCAGGATTTCATCTCAAAATTCGTTTTTGGCTGAGAACTCGCTATAATTGCCCCGCTTTATTTAGAACCTTTACTGCTCATGCCCCTAAATGACAACTTTATTTATTTACCGCCGCAAGATCCACTTGAGATGATCTATGAGGATGAAGATTTAGTGGTGATTAATAAGCCAGCAGGGCTATTGTCGGTCATGGGGCGTTTGCCTGAACATCAAGATAGTGCGTATTTGCGCGTTTTAGCACAATATCCTTCTGCTAAAGTGACACATCGTTTAGATATGGCAACATCAGGATTGTTGATGTTCGCGAAGCATAGAGATGCTGAAGTTGCGATTAGCAAAATGTTCCAAGCACGAACGGTTAAAAAATATTATGTGGCACTTGTGCAAGGACAGATTCAGCAAGACGGCAGTGTGGAAGTGCCCTTGATTACCGATTGGGAAAATCGTCCTCGTCAGATGGTGCATTTTGAATTGGGAAAGCCTGCCAAAACGCTATTCCAATCGATTGAGTATGACGTGACAACGGATCAAAGTAGAGTGCGTTTAGAACCAGTGACAGGACGCTCACATCAGCTTCGTGTACATATGATGCATATTGGACATCCCATTATGGGTGATAAACTTTATCATCCTGAACCTGCCAAATTCCATTTTAAACGTATGGCATTGCATGCCACCTATCTTGCTTTCCAACATCCATTAACACAATCTGCGATCGAGCTTGAGTCGGTAGTTCCTTTTTAAAGTATGCTCAAAAGAGCATTCTCAAAGAAAAGCATAGTATGGCTAGTCAAATTTGAAGATCTATAATAGATTATAAAATCATATAATGTTTTGAGCCTTTGTTGGATGAGATGGATGCGAGTAGTTAAAAATTTCTATCCTTTTTTGATGATCATATAATTGTTGCGTCTAAAAACTGACATAAAAATAGGTTAATCTATAGCCAATCATGAAATTAAAACATAACAAAGGATATTGATATGACACGCGACTATGAACAATTTCCAGACAATGATAATGGTAATGTCTTGTGGCAGATGGTTGAAGATGGCAATGATCTCACTGAGCCACATGAAGTTGAATTTTCGATTGTGTTTGAAAAACAAGAGCAAGTTGAAAAATGTGCACTCCATCTGTTGCACCAAGAACAAAAGATCTCACTTTATCAAGAAGAGTTACACTCAGATGGCTCAGATATGTGGGTGTTGAATATCCATATTAATATGATGCTTGAATACAATGATATTGCAGACTTAGAAGAGTGGATGACACGTATTGCACAAGAGTTTGATGGTGAATATGACGGTTGGGGTTGTATGAGCTATATCTACGACGAAGATGAGTAATTATACCTATTCAGCCTGCATCTGCAGGCTGAAACATTTTTAATCGTTGGTAGGATGCAATTTAATCTTATTTACTCACATCCAAATAAAGACTTTCTTTGACTTCTTCCATCACGACATAGCTATGTGAAGATGCCGAAGCAGGTAGCTTTTTAAGTAAATCACCTAATAAACGTCGATAGGCACTCATTTCTTTTAATCTTGCTTTCACTAAATAATCAAACTCTCCTGAGATCAAATGACATTCCAAAACTTCGGGAATATCAACAAGGTCACGTGCAACTTGATCAAAAACATCACCAGATTTGGCTGAAAGTTTAATTTCTAAAAAGACCAAAAGACTGCGGTCAACATGGGTAGGATTGAGCCGTGCGTAATAGCCCATGATGATCCCTTCACGCTCTAAGCGTTTAACACGTTCTGAACACGGGGTGGTGGACAAATTGACACGTAAAGCCAACTCACTAATCGCAATCCGACCTTCACGTTGCAGAATATCTAAAATCAGGCGATCAATACGGTCTAATTTACGCATAGATTATTCCCTTTTATTTTAATTTTTTCACGACGAAAACATGAAATTACCTAGATTATAAGCCTAAAAATAGTGAAAAAAACTATTGATGCAAAAATATACTAGTTAAATAAACTAGTGTGCGTGAGGGATTGTTATGCGCGTCATCGTCTTAGGAAGTGGTGTTATTGGTGTAGCAAGTGCTTATTACCTTGCACAGCAAGGTGCTCAAGTGACTGTGCTTGATCGTCAATCGGGTCCTGCCAAGGAAACTAGCTTTGGTAATGCAGGGCAAATTTCCCCAGGATATTCGACACCGTGGGCAGCACCAGGAATTCCTTTTAAAGCAGTTAAATGGATGTTTCAACATCATGCACCACTAGCCATTAATATTGACGGCAGTATGTGGCAGTTACAGTGGATGGCTCAAATGCTGAAAAACTGTAATCCACAAAGCTATGCAGTGAACAAAGAGCGCATGATGCGTGTTGCGGAATATAGCCGTGACTGTCTGCGTGATCTAAGAACAAAAACTGGCATTAATTACGAAAATCGTTCTAGAGGTACGTTGCAAGTATTCCGTAATGACGCTCAGCTAGAGGCGGTGCAACGTGATATTCAAGTGCTCAAAGAATGTGGTGTGGATTTCGATTTACTTAATGCACAAGAGTTAGCACGCGTAGAACCTGCTTTAGCGCATACCGATAAGTTAGTGGGTGGTTTACATTTGCCCAATGATGAGACAGGTGATTGTTATTTATTCACTAATGCCTTGGCAAAACTGGCACAAGATTTGGGTGTAGAGTTTAAGTTTGATCAGAATGTTGAAAACTTAATTGTTGAAGGTGATGAAATCAAAGGCCTCATGGTCAATGGAGCAGTTTTAACAGCCGACCGTTTTGTTTTAGCTTTTGGTAGTTATTCTCGTGACTTCCTCAAACCATTGGCGCTCAATTTGCCTGTATATCCAGTGAAGGGCTATTCATTAACAATTCCAATTGTTGATCCTGCACTTGCTCCACAATCCACCGTTTTAGATGAAACTTACAAAGTTGCGATTACACGTTTTGATCAACGTATTCGTGTTGGTGGTATGGCGGAATTAACTGGCTTTAACTTGGGCTTGAATGAAGACCGCCGTGCAACTTTGGAAATGGTGACTCAAGACTTATTCCCGGGTGGTGATTTACAGCAAGCTTCGTTCTGGACGGGCTTACGTCCAATGACACCTGATAGTACCCCGATTATCGGTGCGACTCAGTATAAGAATTTATTCTTGAATACTGGACATGGCACTTTAGGTTGGACGATGGCATGTGGTTCAGGAAAATTAATTAGTGATCTGGTGATGAATCATCGCACAGATATTAGTACGGATGGTTTGTCCATTCAGCGCTATTCACACGCAGCATAATTACAGCGTACAAGGAAGTTTATTATGCCTCGCCCAATTACTGCTGTCATCCATACTCAGGCTTTGCGTCAAAACCTTGAGGTCTTGAGGGCAAGTGTTCCAGATAGCAAGGTGTTTGCTGTAGTCAAAGCCAATGCTTATGGACACGGTATTGAACGTGTTTATGAATCGTTTAAAACAGCAGATGGTTTTGCTTTACTGGATATTGAAGAAGCAAAACGACTACGTGCACTCGGTTGGACAGGGCCTATTCTATTGCTCGAAGGGATTTTCTCTCCTCAAGATTTATTTGATTGTGTCCAGTATCAACTCAGTTTTACCATTCACAATGAGCAACAAGTTGAATGGGTACAGCAGCATATTTACCCCGCACAGTTTGATATTTTCTTAAAAATGAACAGTGGTATGAACCGATTAGGTTTCAAGCCACAACAATACCGCAAAGTCTGGCAGCATCTGCAACGCCTTAATCATGTTGCTAAAATCACCCATATGACCCATTTCTCTGATGCAGATGGGGAGCGTTTTGATCAAGCTGGCGTGGACTATCAACTGACAGAATTTGAAGGCACCATTCAAGATTTACCTGGGGAAAGATCGGTGAGCAATAGTGCTGCCATCCTCAGATATTCATCTCAACTACACTCCGATTATGTCCGTGGTGGCATCATGCTGTATGGAAGCTCTCCCGATTATCCTCAGCATAGTATTCAAGATTGGGGGCTTGCGCCGACCATGAGTTTGCGTAGTGAATTGATTGCAATCCAACAGTTAAATGCCAATGAAAGTGTGGGCTATGGCTCGAATTTTGTCGCTGCGCATGCGATGACCATTGGTATTGTGGCATGTGGTTATGCAGATGGTTATCAGCGTATTTCTCCTACAGGCACCCCTGTTTTAGTCAATGGAATTCGTACTCGAACTATTGGACGAGTCAGCATGGATATGTTGGCAGTTTATTTAACGCCAGTACCGAATGCTGAGATTGGCAGTGAAGTTGTACTTTGGGGAACCTCCAAAACAGGACAAATTCTATCCATTGATGATGTTGCAGCAGCCTCAGGCACAGTTGGCTATGAACTCATGTGTGGTGTAACTGCACGCGTTCCATTTATCACTCAAGACTAAGGAAGTCATCATGTCACATTCAGATATCCAGAAAATCAATAGCACCGAAGTGATGAGTGCTGTCACCGTCTTTAATCAAGTGGTGTATTTATCAGGACAAGTCCCTAAAAACCCCGATTTAGATATTGAGGGGCAAACGCGTGATGTATTGGCAACGATCGAGCAATTGTTAGCCTCTGCAAATAGCGATAAATCACGTTTACTTTCGGTACAGCTTTTTCTGAAAGACCTAGCGGATTTTCCTAAGGTCAATGCGATTTATGTCGATTGGTTAAAAGACAGTGTTGCACCATCGCGCGCCACCATTCAAGCCGATTTGGTCAATCCAAAATGGCTGATTGAAATTGCAGTGATTGCAGCACAAAAATAAAGCGATCATCTTTATTTTTGTTTAAATGAGATTAAAAAAGAAGAAAAGTAACGTATTTGTCATAGATAAAAGTAAGGCAAATATGTATTTTCTTGCAGTCAAAATGAATGGGTCATTTATAAAGGACAGCTGGTTAAGCTCATAAATTAGCGACCGATTCATTTTAGGAAGTAGTAAAAAGGAACTTTTTTATGACGGTGATACATAATCAGTCTTCAGGTGATGATGCACCTCAAGACTTACAACGGAAACTTTCCAATCGCCATTTGCAATTGATTGCCATTGGTGGCGCGATTGGGACTGGACTGTTCATGGGTTCAGGAAAAACCATCTCCCTTGCTGGTCCATCAATCTTGTTTATTTACATGATTATTGGTGGCATGTTCTTTTTCCTGATGCGTGCATTAGGAGAGTTATTACTTGCAAACTTACAGTACAAATCTTTTGTAGATATGGCACACGATCTGATTGGACCGTGGGCTGGATATTATTTGGGTTGGACCTATTGGTTAGGTTGGGTCTTGGTTGGTATTGCGGACTTAGCCGCCGTGATTAATTATCTGGGTTTTTGGCTGCCTGATGGAACGACCTTTACTCCAATAGGACAGGCGCTGATTAGTGCGGGCTGTGTCTTATTTGTCTTAGCGTTGAATTTGCTTACGGTCAAATTGTTTGGTGAAGTCGAATTTTGGTTTGCTTTAATCAAAATTTTGGCAATTATGGGATTAATTGTGGTGGGTGGTTATATGATTTTCAGCCACTTTGTTGCACCACATGGTAGCGTTGCTTCATTTAGTAATATTTGGTCGCACGGTGGGATGTTCCCCAAAGGTTTAGATGGCTTCTTAGCAGGATTTCAAATCGCAGTTTTTGCTTTTGTTGGTGTGGAGTTAATCGGAACAACAGCCGCTGAAACCAAAGATCCTCACAAGAACTTACCCAAGGCGATTAATGCAATTCCGATTCGTATTATTTTGTTCTATGTCTTGGCTTTACTCGTGGTGATGTCTGTGACGCCTTGGGATCATATTCGTGCGGATAAAAGTCCTTTTGTTGAATTATTCTTAAATGCAGGGATTGTGACTTCTGCGATTATCATGAATCTTGTGGTGTTATCTTCGGTGATGTCATCCATGAATAGTGGTGTGTTCTCAACAAGTCGGATGTTATTTGGTTTATCGAAAGATGGTCAGGCGCCTAATGCTTTTGGTCGGTTATCAAAGAGTGCTGTTCCAGCCAATGGTTTAATCTTCTCTTGTGTATTCATCATGGGGGGCGCGGTACTACAATACTTCGTGCCAAACACGATTGAAGCATTTACCTTAGCAAGCTCTTTATGCGTGATTCTATTTATCAGCGTCTGGAGTCTGATTATGGTGTGTTATATCCGCTACCGTAAGTTACGTCCTGAATTACATGCCCAATCAACATTCAAAATGCCGGGTGGGGTGTTCATGTCTTATGTCGTGATCGCGTTCTTGATGTTTACTTTAGTGATTTTGGCGCTTGAACCCGATACCTTGAAAGCCTTATACATTAGTCCGTTATGGATTTTAATTTTAAGCGTGACCTATCGTGTGCTGTATAAACCGAGAATGCGCCGATTAGATGAAAAGTCAGTCGCTTAGTCAGATAGATTGACCGAACTAAAACACGGGTGTCTCTATCTCAATGAGGCACCTTTTTTTATTGAAGAGATGATGTATTAAAGAAATCTTAGCAAGAAAAAAGCATTTAGCACCACCAACCTTGGCAAGAGTCACCGACATAAAATACACTAAACAACATAATTGGCACCTTAATAAACTCTATATATAACAGTTATATAGAGTTTTTATTTTGTGTGACGTAATTTAAGGTGGGGTGGGGTACTTTGATTTAGGGTCACAAATTTATTGTGATGATCAACAATAATAACCAACATACATATGCTTAATCTAAGGGTATTTTACTGACTGGTATAATTTTATAATGAGAGGGGTGTTGCCTGAGGCTACGGTTTCTGTTTTGCCTTTTGGCGTAAGACGTACAAATATAAGCTTTCTACTTTTTCACGTGCCCATGGTGTGGTACGCAAGAATCGTAATGATGATTTAACACTTGGGTCTATGCAAAAACATCTAATTTAAATTTTGCGACTTAAGCCTTCAAAGCCACCGTAGTAATCATTGTCAACGGCATTCTTAAATTGCCCCCTTTTACCTTACAAATGGCAAAGAAAAATTAACCCCTTTGACCTCGTATTAAGTTTCAACCTGTGGCTGAATCCCTATTCATTTTTATCCTTCAAACGATAACTCTCACCGGCTTTGTTGCACAAAGCTGTTCTTAAGGGCTTCTTCGGCAATATAATTTCCAAATGAAGAAGCCTACACACAAAATCTACCGCACAACCAATTGGCCCGCATATAACCGAGCTCTCATTAATCGTGGGAATATTGCCATTTGGTTCGATCCAAAAACACAATGGTATGCAGAACCTCAAGGCAAACAAGGTCGAAGTCAAACCTACTCCGACATAGCGATTCAATGTTAAACGTTTAGGCAGGACACTATGGAAAAAATGGTCGGGCTAGCATCAGCGAAGTCTGGTAGAAACCAAGATGCACTGCATCAAATTATTAGGCGATAAACTCAATGCTCGGAATTTTGATAGCCAAGTCAACGAGATTCATGCGCGTGTGGCCATCTTAAATAAGTTTACGGAGCTCGGCTGACCTCACACCCAAGTTGCCACTTAAATTTGAATAACTTAGGAAGGCTCTATTTTTAAAATCTTTATGCAACAAAGCCTTGGAAAAATACGAGTTGTGATCGAACACATTAATAGTCAATTGAAAACATTTAGAATATTAAGTGAACGCTATCGAAATAGACGGAAAAGATTCAGTTTACGCATTAACTTAATTGCTGCACTCGTAAATCGGATAAACTTTCAATAATGACTTTCGCAAGAGATCTGGTCAATAAGTACTTATAAAATATTCTCTCATACTAAGAATAGGGAATATTATTAGTAATGGAACCGACATTGAACAATGGAAATTCGTTCATCCGTCACTTCATAAACTAATCTATGCTTCTCATCAATTCTACGGCTCCAGAATCCTGAAAGATTTGCTTTTAAAGGTTCTGGTTTTCCAGTTCCTTCAAAGGGTGTTCTTTGACATTCTCTGATTAAGGTATTGATACGTTTGAGTATCTTTTTATCCTGTGTTTGCCAATAGATATATTCATCCCAGGCATTTTCAGTCCATTCGACATTACGACTCGTCATCTTTAATCAACTCTCTTTGTTTGGTTTTACCTGCGCGTAATTGAGCAATTGATTCGTTTAAACGAGTGGTATTATTTGGAGATGAAAGGAGATACAACGTTTCCATTAAACTGTCGTAATGATCTTGTCCCATTACTACAGCATGACCGCCTTCTTTTCTTGTAATGAAAGCGACATCTGCATCATCAATAACTTTATCTAAAACAGATTTTAAGTTGTTACGTGCGTCTGTATATGTAAATACATGCATATATTTCTCCCTCATAAAGTAAGCTGTATTAAAACGCTACTGACTAGATGATAGTGATTGAACTTTACAATCTAAAATGTACAGGATTCTGTACATGTTGTCAATGTTGTAACAGTTTGATATCAAATAGGCTTTGTTGCAAAAAGATTTCATAACTATATGATTTTAAAAGTTTTGATTATTTTTTGATCCAAAATTAAATTTATTTAAATCAGTTGCTTACATATTTATACAACAAAGCCCCAGCCAATAGAAAAAACACCAAAGTTCACTACCAGATAGCGAGTTATAATTTAAATTTGAGTGAGTTGGGGGATGCTTCAAATTATAAATCTTTGTGCAACAAAGCCCCACTATTCTGAAATGACAGCTTTGTCCGTTATAATTGTATAAACATTTTTAGTATCTGGTAATCATGTCCTCATTGATCAATTTTCTATCTCGCTTTAGTACTGCAACTCTTCAGCGCAGTCTGAGCTATGCTAAACACATTGATAGGGAAACGATTGAGTTCTTTGAGGACAAAGACGGGGTTACGATGTATGCCCAAATTGAAGGGACAGATTATTACGATACTGCAATTACCTATAATCCCCAAAAAGACCGTTTAATCGATGACGACTGCACTTGTCCGGTTGGATATAACTGTAAACATGCTGCTGCTTTAGCGCGGTTATTCTTTCAAGAATATCGTCAGGAATTTCAGCAGCGTTATGCTGACTCTCAATCCCCGCAGGGAATCGCAAAACGCCAACGGGGGGATGATCAGGCGCAGCGCTGGTTGAATGATTTTAAACGGTATTTACAACAGACTGAACCAGAGCAATCTGTCAAAACAAACAATTATTTAATTTACCTGCTAGATCAGTCTGTCAGCTTAAAGAAATTGACAGTTGATGTTCAGAAGGCCAGACGCAATAAAAACGGCTCAATTGCGGGGGAAAGTTATTATACCCAATATGAAAATATCACCAGAAAGCATCTGACTTTACCTGAACAAAAACGACAATTATTTAACCAGATTTATTATTATGCCAAAATAAACAGTGACGAACGCTTTTATCAAAGCAATCTCGATATCTCCGGAATTTTATTGGAGCATTTCAAATCTTTTATTCAAAGTGGCGATGTGTACTGGCAAAAAAAGAGCCATGCTGCACTTCAATGGTCAGAACAAGGCTACAACATCGAATTTAGATGGGAACAAGGGGCTAAACAACAGACTGAGCATTTAAATATTGAATTGGTCAATGGTGATATTCGACTCGATTTAAAATCAAATCCTCATATTCAGATTCTCGCGAGCCATCCACCATGTTATGTGGATATTCAACAGAACACGGTGGGCCAGTTATATGGTGAATATACGGCAAATCTTCTGTACCATTTTTTACAGATGCCTGATCTTCCAACTATGCTCTTGCCAGAGTTTGAGAAACTGACTCATCAATATTCAGACGTGAAAAATCTGCCTCGGCCCGAGTCTATTCAGCATATTGATGTCCTTGAGGGTAGTCCCCAGCCAATTTTACGCTTCGGTGTTTTAGATACATTTGATTGGAAATGGATAGAATCTGTTTGTGCTGAAATTGAATTCTCCTATGCAGGCGGAAGAATAAAAGCAGGTACATCAGGCGACAGTTTTATTGGTGAGCAGCATGGAAAAATGGTGCGACAGCTTCGGGATTTAGTTCAGGAACAACAGTCAATCCAGCGTTTACAGCTGTTGGTCGAATCACTGAAGTGGATGAAAGATCTTAGTTATGACCAGCAATTAAAACTGGATAAACAACGTCTTGATTCTATGGTTTTTGCTTTCTATGGAGACTGGATCAAAC
This sequence comes from Acinetobacter sp. WCHA39, assembly GCF_002165385.1. Classification (NCBI taxonomy): domain Bacteria; kingdom Pseudomonadati; phylum Pseudomonadota; class Gammaproteobacteria; order Moraxellales; family Moraxellaceae; genus Acinetobacter; species Acinetobacter sp. WCHA39. The sequence continues at coordinate 36,987 of NZ_NHRP01000009.1, read as the reverse complement.
AGCTGATGCCCATCAATCAAATTGAATTGATGGGATGGCAGATAGAGCATCTGGAACACAGCCCATTTAAGCTGCAATATGTTGAAAATTTAAATATTTCTATCACTGAATCTGAAAGCCAACAAGACTGGTTCAATATCGGGGCGACCGTTCAGGACAGTGCAGGCAATAGCTATGATTTACTCGATGCACTTGTGGCTTTGGTGAAAGAACAGCCTGATTTACTTGATCCACGGATTTTTAGTCATCTGAATGACAGTCAAATTTTCACCCTGAAAACTGCAGCGGATCAACCAGATTTGGCTCTATCCGCTAGGGATATTAAGCCGGTATTGTTGCATCTGCAGAGCATTTTACAGCAAGAAGAGCGCAGTATTGATCGCTATGATGCGAGTCAATTATTAGAATTGCAGCATAATCTTGGGATGACATGGCAGGTCAGTGATCGCCTGCAGCAATTTGTACAGAAATTCAAACAAGGCTATCAGCAACAACTGCCGACACCACAAGGTTTTCAGGGGGAGTTGCGTCCATACCAACAGCAGGGCTTAGGCTGGTTGCAGTTTTTAAGGGAAACCCAGCATGGCGGGATTCTGGCAGATGATATGGGCTTGGGGAAAACAGCACAAACTTTAGCCCATTTACTCATGGAAAAGCAGGCTGGATATTTGCAGGATAGTCCCGCCTTAATTGTTGCACCCACATCGCTGATGCATAACTGGTTCAAAGAAGCGGAGAAATTTACCCCTGAGCTCAAGGTATTGCTGCTACAGGGGCCCGATCGCCATCAGTATTTTGAGCAGATTCCGTACTATGATATTGTGTTAACCACATATCCGCTTCTGGCGAGAGATGAAGAGCAACTAAAGCAATATGAATATCATCAACTCATTTTGGATGAGGCGCAGAATATCAAAAATCCGCGTGCCAAAGCTGCACAGGTAGTACGGCAATTAACAGCGCGACATCGTCTATGTCTAACCGGGACACCTATGGAAAATCATTTGGGTGAGCTGTGGGCACTATTTTATTTCCTGATGCCAGGATTTTTATATTCACAAGAAATTTTTAATAAAAAGTACCGTCATCCGATTGAAAAGCGCGGTGATCAGCAGTTAAGACAAAAGTTGGTCAACCGGATTAAGCCCTTCATTTTACGTCGCTTGAAAACTGACGTAGCCAAAGAGTTGCCAGAAAAAACCACGATTGAAGTCAATATTGATATGAATGACCAGCAATCCAAGCTATACGAGGCTGTTCGCGCCACGATGCAGGCAAGCATTCAGAAAATTGTGGCAGAAAAAGGCTTTAAACGTAGTCAAATTCAAATTTTAGATGCCTTACTGAAGCTACGTCAGGTGTGCTGCCATCCTAGCTTACTAAAGCTGGATTCAGTGAAAATTGGGCAGGCAAACTCTGCCAAACTTGAACAGTTGATGGATATGGTCGTTCCAATGGTGGAAGAGGGGCGAAAAATTCTTATCTTCTCTCAGTTTACCTCAATGTTGGAACTGATTGAACAACAGCTCCATCACGCAGAAATTGGCTATGTGAAGCTGACTGGAAAGACCAAAAAGCGAGATGAAGTCATTACAGCGTTTCAGTCTGGACAAGTGCCGGTATTTTTAATCAGTCTGAAAGCAGGAGGGGTCGGTCTGAATCTAACTGCCGCAGATACGGTCATTCACTATGATCCATGGTGGAACCCTGCTGCTGAAGATCAAGCTTCCGATCGTGCATGGCGGATTGGACAGGATAAGCCGGTATTTGTGTATAAGCTGATTACCAATAAAAGCATAGAAGAAAAAATTCTTGCCTTACAGCAAAATAAAGCAGAACTGGCACAGTCTATTCTAAGCACAGATCATGAGGGAGAAGCGAAACTGACGGAAAATGACGTGATGAACTTGTTTGAGAAATTTTAGTTTGGTGAACTGTACCGGGTTTGTCGGAGACTTTTTTATTTAAGTTAGGCCACCTAGCTTAACGGGTTAGTCTTATCATAGTAGACCGATAAATAATCTCTTAGATAGGCTGTCTGATGTTTTTAAAATGCCATAACGCCCGGAGCTTTCTTTCCAAATTCGTTTAATTTATTCAGCATGATGCAAATCATGTAGATCTCGCTTTGTTTGATGTTCCCTTGCGAAGCGAAGCTTCCCATCAACTAGATCTAGGGGTAATACCCCCATTTTTAATTAAATTAATAGGTAGAAGCTGCGATCGGTACAATCTTACAATTCGCCTCAACGCCATATAGGTCTTTATTGTTATGGATGAACTCCAGCATTATTTGTGTGGGCGTTCGAGCTCCACCTGGACGAAAAAAGTGGCTGCTTTACGGAGAATATCATTCGCACGTTGCACTTCTTTATTTTCACGTTCGGGCTGTTTAATACGTTCTTGATATGGAAGTTGCTGCACTTTAATTGAATTTTGTTGATCTAAATATTTTTGATACCAAACTCGTAAAGTTTCAGGAGTGCAACCAATTTTAGGCACAATCGCAGCCCAATTCGATGGATAATCTTTTTCAAATTCAATCAATAATTGAACCGCTCTATCTCTGATTTCAGGGGTATATTTAGGTTTTTTCATCGGATCACTACGCTTCGCTACGTCTTGCGAAGCAATGCGTCTCATCTCAGAAAGTTTGGTCTCCGACAAACCCGGTACGGTTCAGGATGGAGTACTTCTAGTATTGATATGAGACAGCCTTTAGAGGCTACTTTAAATACCTCAAGGCTTATTCATTTGAGAGCTACATTATAGAATAAGCTCTTCATAGAAGCTTTATGAAAGCTATAGCCAAATCCTAAAAACTATAGAACAATAGAGATATGGGATATTCAAAAGATTTTAAAGACAAAGTCATAGAAATTATGATTCGAGATGAAATGTCTGTGCGAAAAGCAGCACAGCATTTTAACATCTGTATACAGACAATTCAGAACTGGAAAAAGTCCACTACAAACAAACCTATTCCTGGGCGTCCAGCTAAAATTAGCAGAGAGCAAATATTGAAGGATGTTGAACAATATCCTGATGATTATCAGTATGAGCGAGCTGAACGTTTAGGAGTAAGTACTCATGCGGTATTTAATGCGTTACATGCCGCAGGAATATCCCGTAAAAAAAGACGTTAAAGCATCCTAAAGCAGATCAAAATCAACGTCAGCAATTTCAAAATCTCATAGAGTGCTTAGAAGGGAAATTACCTCTGATTTACATAGATGAAAGTGGTTTTCAAAGTGAAAGTACCAGAACTCATAGTTATAGCCTCCAAGGAACACGTGCTGAAGGTAAATTTAATTGGCAGTTGAAGAATTGCAGTAATGTGATCGGTGCAATCATTGAAAATAGATTGCTGACAGTTGGTGTGTTTAATTGTTCAGTGAACACAGAAGTATTTGAATGTTGGATTGAACAGGATTTATTACCTAAGTTGAAAGAAAGCAGTGTTTTGATTATGGACAATGCGACCTTTCACAAAGGGAAAAGACTTCAGGAGTTGGTACGTTGTGCAGGCCATTACATTGTGTGGCTTCCTAGATATAGTCCAGATTTAAATCCAATAGATGAACGATATATCGTGCAAGGTGGTCGCGAGTCAAGGCGATTCGAAATAAGTTTAGAGTTAAAGATATTGATAAATTATTTAAAGATTACTGTAATGATTTATTTGGTATTTAGCTATATTTAGTGCAATAAATGAATATTATGCTCAATCCTATTTTGGATCAGTTGGAGAGTCTCTGTTTGAATTTGTCCAGGTAATAGATTATGAGCGATATTGCTGAATCGGATTGCAACCTTACAAATCGAGCCAATAATTTCATCGACCTCTTGGGCAGAAAGTTCCGCTTCCTGAGTACCAAGTTTTACAAGAGCTTGTCGAGGAATATCCAGTGCCTCACCCATGATATCCATTTGATGATATCCACCTGGCCCTTCATAGAAAGTAACATCATAGGCAGGCGAGAGTTTCCATTGCCCATTTTGGGACATCAGAAATGAAAAGTTTTTACAATGGTCATCTCGATTATTGAAGACTACATTGAAAACAGCTCGCTTGAATGCAATTGCTTTTTCGCGAACATCATTGGTGCAAAAGTGTGCAGCGCGAAGAAAGTTACTGTAGTCTAAACTCCCTGGTGATTTAAAATCAGCTCCGGTGAAGGCCGCTAAACTTTGCATAGGGATACGCATACCATCATGGCGGTCAAATCTTTTTGATGCAAATGCGGTTAATCCATTCGGAAGGGTAAAATATTGAGTATCAGGGGTGTCAATATGACAATGACGCAAACATTCTGCATAGACAGCTTCAATTGCACAAACTTCAGGATGCTCTTGCTGAGCTGGAAATTTGATCAGCCAGGCTTCATGTTGATATGAGCTAACTGTTGAGAATTCGTTGGTGACAGGATCACGATAGACGAGCGCTTTTGGCCTTGCACCTTGTGGCGATCCACCCATAATTAATAAGTGCTGTAAAAATTCTGCACCTTCTCCTTTGAGAACTTCCTGAACTTCTTGAGCGAGTTTAATCAGTGGAATATTTTCAGTTAATGCTAACTCAGGTGCTGAAGGTTCAAAGGATAATGCCCCCATTGCATGTGTACTGATAGACATGAGTCGTTCTAATGGCCCAATCCGTGCTGGATTGAGTCCATTTTTTTTAAATAAGCGATCCATAAGAAGCATGCCCCAACCATCGGGCAAGGCATCATATATAGGACCTGGCAATCCCATTTGATGTGTAGGAAAGTTCGTTCTTAATGAGTCACCTTTTAATGGAAGTAGGTAAGAGGAAAGTTCTAAACCCTTACTGATCGCTTCTGCACTGTATTCAAAGGCGATTAATGGCCGACCTGTGATTGCGGTTGACGAGACCAGTGTACCCCAAAGCCAATATTCACCCCATCCATTGTAGTAAACATTAAGTTTTTTGAGCATGCACTTATTTCCTTTTGATACGTTGGCGAGCCGTATTGCTCTCATAGCGGAGAATGTCATTTACACTGTTTAAATGAGGTTTGAAAAGTTCCTCTAATTCTTTTAATCGGCCCAATACCATGGCAACGCGTACTAAATTTTCAAATGAAACATTTCGACCGGCTTCCAGATTAGATACTGTATTCACACTAATACCAGCACGTGTAGCGACGTCTGCCTGAGTCATTTCCAGATAAAGTCGTTCTTTGCGAAGCCTTTCACATAATAACGTGACAACCTCTTCAGATTTTTTGAAATTTAAATCCATAATATTGGGTCTTATATCTATATATATCTATTAAAACACAAAATAATGGATTTATAAAATAAGCCATTTGATCGGTAAGGAGGTGCTTAATTGGCCTGATTAGATCCTACTAGATTAAAGAATAACCCCCAATTTTTGGTCACTAATTTATTGTGATAATCAACAATAGTAACCAACATGCATATGCTTAATCTAAGGGTATTTTACTGACTGGTATAATTTTATGATGAGAGAGGTGTTGCCTGAGGCTACGGTTTCTGTTTGGCCTTTTGACGTAAGACGTACAAATATAAGCTTTCTACTTTTTCACGTGCCCATGGTGTGGTACGCAAGAATCGTAATGATGATTTAACACTTGGGTCTATGCAAAAACATCTAATTTC
>NZ_NHRP01000009.1:0-31240 GCF_002165385.1 Acinetobacter sp. WCHA39 | reverse complement strand
TTTCACGTGCCCATGGTGTGGTACGCAAGAATCGTAATGATGATTTAACACTTGGGTCTATGCAAAAACATCTAATTTCAATTTTGCGACTTAAGCCTTCAAAGCCACCGTAGTAATCCAATAATTCATCCAAAATGTCAGCAAGTTTTTTGCCGTGTAAAGGGTCATTGGAGGTGTTCATAATAGATCAATCGTATTTTGGGTGGCTATTATTATAACCTGGGCTAGTTGGAAAAACTCGCTTTGAGTATTTGTGATAATCATAAAGGGTGAACCGTACCGAGTTTGTTGGAGCCCCATTTTCTTGAGATAAGAAGGATTGCTTCGCAAGACGTAGCAAAGCGTAGTGTCCCGATATGGAAATCATAAATTAATCAGTTTTAAAAAGTTCCTCTTGGTGTAATACAGCCATAGACTTATGTAGGGTAACAGGCGCTATGTCATCTAACTCATTAAGCTGAACAGATCGTGGGCGACCAATACATGCTAGATGTAAGCAAAATTTAAATGCAGCAAGAGCATGACCATCTTTTACTGAGTAGAGTTGTAGACGAGGAAATTCCTCTTGAGTTGATGGATGTTTATCTGTTGATGCTTTTGCTAATTTGAAAAGTTGAGGCTGTTGTTTAGCATCTAACTTTGTTTGCAAATCTTGTCCAAGTAAGTGCCAAAATTTGGCAGGAAATAAAGCCTTAACTTGGGAGTAAAAATGTTCGAGTTGATCGATATCCTTCCAGCGATAATGGATACCTGTATGTGATGCGGTCACTCGATTCAAAAATATATTCAGGACGCATGCAATTTGTATTGGATTTTTACGAGCTATTTTCTGTAGATGTTCAAAAAAATAAGTCACCGCATGAAGCTCTTCAGCGCTATCAAGCATTGCTGGTTTTAAGTGGGTTGAGCTATCAATACTAAATAAACGTGGATTCCCTTTTTTTGATTTAATGTTTGCTAAATTTAGAGCATTTTCATACCAATAATTGACGAGTTCTTCTGGCAAGCACATACGTTGAGCTGTACTTTTAGGATCTTGAGTAGTCTCCAATATATTGAGCGTTTCATAGAAGCGTTGAAGTGAAATTTTAGAATCTTCTGTTCCAACAAAGAAATCAAAAAAATCATGGGATTGATCTATTTGTAACGACAGTTCATCTAAAATGTCAGTAGCATTACTTTGAAGCCATTTTGTTTGATCGTTCAATAATATAGTTGCTAGAACGGCCTGGTATTTTTCAAAATTAAAGTCTTTTTCATCATTTGTTATTTGCAAATTTTTAAACGTTGCATTGTGTCCCATAATTTTTTTAGCCAATTCATTAGGCATATCTGGATGATGTTTTAGTAGTTTTTGACCAGCTATGAAATAACTTAAATGAATATAGCTTTTGAATGTTTCAACTGGCTCTATATGTCCTAAGAGATGTGCAATAACAAACCAATGGTTTTGTCCATGTTGATTTTGAAGTAGCTCAGCTCGAATTTTTTGATATTCGTTTTCGCTATAGTCGGTTAGCTTTTGCACAAGTGGTGCATATTCACAGTTCAGTAAAAGCGATAAATGATTCGCTGCAGTGTGACGAAAAGAGTGAAAGGAGTAATGATGCCCTTTAAAGATCTGATTTAATATCAGTTTTAGGGGTACGGTGACAGTGTGTTTATTCAGTTTTTTATTTTCATTCAAGTTGCTGAATAAATATAAACTTTTCTTATTCTCTAAACGTTTTTCAACAACAAACTCGCTAAAAGATTGGTACTCATCATCTTTAAGCAAAGCGTAGGCAGGCACAATCCGTTCCGCACTATCAGTTTTGAGCAGATGTTGATTCCCTTGCTTTTTTGAACCATAAGGTTGAACCCAGATTGAAAATTGATTTAAACCCTCGATATCTTTTACACGTAACCCGAGTATTTCGTTAATACGCATACCAGTACGGTAAGCCAAAATATAAATAATTTTTAATAATTTATAGTGATGGTCTGAGATGGATTGGTCATGTAAGAGCTGATTTAACTTCTTTAATATGACTTGGAAGGCTGTGTGACCTATGATGCGTGCCCGTGGTCGACTTTGCGATGCAATAAATTCAAGTTCAAAATCTTCTGCTTGAAAAACAATTTGTTGAAAGGTGTGAAAGCGTTTCAACATGCGGATTGTTTGGTCTTTAGATTTTTTAAACTCAGGTCGATCTGCTTCATCAGCAAGTCGTGTATTGCTAATGATTTGTTGATAGATTTTGTTCAGCAGATCATTAATGTCATCGTCGGCATCGAAGTATTGTAAGGCATGAGTTAAAAACGGTTCTGCGATCCGGGTGTAATATGTATAGATTGAACTATCTGCGAGTTTTTGATTGTCTTGAAATGCCTTCGTGTACTGAGTTGTATCAAAATCAAAGGTGGTTGATAATTCTTTTATTTGCTCTGAACTTGGTCGATAGAGACTGATGAGCCACAAAATAATACGTTTAGAAAACTCATTAAACTGCTCTTGGTGACGCAGGCAAAAATCAATAATGAGTTCAGCAATAGGTTGGTCCGTTGATGATGTGCGAATTATTTTCAGCAAGTTTTTATGAATAAATATCACATTCTCTACCGCTTCAGACGTATTGAGATCTGGTAGGACTTTGGCTGTAGAAGAGACATTTCGTTCGATTTCATCACTTAATTGAGTTTTAAATTTTGGGAATGCAAAGTTTTCAAACTCATGTTCTGATAAACCACACGTGAGTGTGTTTTCTAACAAACATTGTGAAAGGGCAGGATCAACATCTGCATTCTGCAGTTGTAGCCAATTAAAATTGGCGTAGTCACGTAAAAACTTAAAAGTCTTTTTGGTGTATGGATGTTTTACTTTTTGAAAAATGAGGTGCAGATACGCATTCACGTCTAGACTGATGTCACGAATTTGTCTTGTATTGAAGTGAATGAGCCAGAGTCGTGTGAGTTGATCTGGAACAAAATTACGTGATTTTCGTATTGTTTTTTCATCAACAAATAGATCGCCATAGCTTGGAGAAAGTGGCTCTAAAAAGATGATATTAAAATCGAAAATTTTTTGGATTTTTTCAGGGTTTTTTAAATGTTCGAGCAAAGCATTTAATGAAGCTGTTTGATTTAATCCACCGTATAACATTGAGCAAAGCAGAATATTCCCAATAATTTCATCATCAGAAAAAGCGGAACTATCTTGAGCAAGAATCCAGTAATCCCACAGCTTTTCGAGGATGATGTCAATTTCATGACCTGCTTGGATCCAATCTAGGGTGAAAATTGGTTCATCGCGTTTCATCTCAAAGGTGAGATAAGGTAGTGGGAGGTCTAGGTTATTACTTTTATTGAGGTCTTTGATATATGTTCGGAAGAATTCATGAGCATATTTTTTCCAGGCAAGATTCGGTGCTTTACGTTTAATAAACTCATAAATTGCAGGATAAGCTTGAATTAAGTCTTCATTTGAGAATTTTTGTTCATCAAAGTATTGTCGGAGCTCTTGTTCTGCACCAGCTCGTATGTCGTTTTTAGACTTATCTCGTTTGAATTGACGTCTGTCTTCAGCATAGCGTTTTTCTGAGATTTTTTTATTGCGTGATGACATGAGCTTCAACACCTGTAATTTTAAAATATGTTTTCATTTGCTCTAAAACATCTGCAATTTTAGAAAATTGAGAGAGCGATAAACTGGAAAATGGATGTGCTGCTTCTTGTTGCATGAGCTCATGCCCAAATAGAGCTAAAATTTCAGGTTCAGAAAATTTATGAGTCAAAAATGCACGAGCTGTGTGGCGATGCCAATTTTCATGATCAAGTCCTAATTCAGGATGGAAATCTTTGACTGTAGAAGGACTTAGTGGTTTCCACTCATCATTTTGGATGATTCCCAAAAAGGGCAGCTTACTTGCTTCTATTTGTTGTATGACATCACTTAAAGCTGGATGACTCATCATGATTTGAGTCGAAAAATATTCTAAAAATTTAAGGAATTTTTTTATCTCTTCAACTAAAAATGAACAAAGCGGAATGAGGCGTCCGAATCCATTACGGCCGCCTACTTCTTTGTCAGAAACCATCAAAATTTGGCGTTTTAAATTAAAGTTTTTAAGAAATCCAGGGAATTCAGCAACGGGGCGTGCTGCTGTAAAAAGAAGGAGGATATGCCATAGCCAGATATTATAATGATTAAAGATTGAAATTAGATCATCTTCGGCTTGTGAAAAAATATTAAATTTCAATACAGCAAAAATCTCTGTAATGACCTGTGGTTTTGGAGCTTTACGACTACCAAAATGAGTTATTGAATCAGGGAGCGAACGTACACAGCTTTCATATGTGCTTGCTACATCTGCACAAAGTGATTTTAGAATATCAATATATTGTGCATGTAATCGTGGAATATTCTGATGACAATAAGAAATAGATGATGACTGATTGGCATCAATCCCTGTGATTAAATCTGCGAGTTGTTTATTCCCTGTTTTTGCAAGAACCGTATGATGCAGTAGAGAACTCACCTTTACGACAGACAGTTTTGGAATCAATAATTCTTGCCTTAATTTGCGTAAATATTGCTGTATATCATCGAAACTAACCGAATCCATTTTGCGGAGATCCTCAATGAATAGATTCGGGATTGGAATGTCTAAATAGATCGTCTGATTAAGTAAGCTTGTTGAATACTCAAAATCACGGTTCTCAAATACATTAAATTTACTGTTTAAGAAGAATTGATCATTTTTATGGATCAATTTTTGGCGGTTATTTAAGTTTTTAGCTCGCTTGCTTTGTATATATAGCCACTCATTCACACTGTTGCCTGTCAAAAATGCGAGCATCAGGATTAAAGCACTTTTATTTTGATGTTCAGAGTAGTCCACATGAAGTCTTTTCAGTAGATGGTTCACGCTAGATGGATTCGGAAAAAAACTACTCGACGTAAGTAAATGTTCTTTGCGTTGAATATGTTTTGCAACAAGCGGTAGAACATAGCTTTGACTCGTTTCTGAATGTGCTGCGAGTGGTGTGACGTCAGTTGGATTGACAACAATTTGCCGATTAATCGGCTTATCGATTAAGGTTTCTATACTCAGTGCCTTAGGCGAGGCCCCTTTTTTGATTTCGATACTTTCTTCAATGAATTGTTCTTCATCAAGAAACTGATGTTGAAGCTGCGTATCGATACTTGCACGTGCAATCTTCGCTTTGTTTTTTAAAATGTAGTTAAAAGTAATCCGAATATCATTGAGTAGATTGCGATCAAACTCAGGCAATTCATCCGTATCTAATGTGATCAGATGTTGAATAAATTGTTCTAAGCTCTGTGTTGGATCTTGAAGATAGGTACTCCAGAGACGTTGATACTCTTCTGTATTTTGATATTTTTTTTCAGTATCTAAATTTTTATTTGCAGTCCTAAAGCGTTGGAATAAGCGCTTTACGGTATTGAAGTGTTCTGTGTGTGCTTGTTTAAAAAGATCTGGCTTGAGCTCAGGAAGAGCAATTAAATAAATTGCTGCTTTTAAAACTAGAATATTCCAATTTTTTGCATGCGTCTGCGATTCAGATAATTGCGAAATTGAATTGATATATGACGTAATGGGTAAATCACTGATCTTAACTTTTTTAGAAAAAGAGATTACTGAAGGTTTGGGCAGATTTGACTGAAATTCTACATCGATGTCAAAGCAATCGAGATTGAGACCATCTAGACAGTTGTCAGTATGTTGAGAAGACAATAGTTCAATCACAAAGTTGATATGTTGTGCACGTTCAAATTGCTCATCACCGAACAATTTTTCAATTGTTCTTTTAATTGAAATCATTGGTAAATCAAAATGTTCGTTTAGATCATTAGACATTTAAGATCTCCAAATTTTTTCTGCACTCAGATCGCTATTTGAGTGATCTAAGAGATCTTTTACACATCTGCTGTGTAATGATAATTCATTAAAAATCTGTGTACGTTCTTGCTTGATCTTTTTCATCCGCTGATTGAGTTGGTTTCGAGAGCATGAAAGTAGTTGTGCTAGCAGTTCCAGACTCATTTGATGATGTGGCTTTAAAGATGATTTTTTGTTAAGAGTTAATAGTGTTTGACGTGAAAGATGTGTATTAATCAAGTGCAATGTTTTTCGTGGGTTCAAAGGCTTAATGTCAAATTTTGTAGATTTGATGAATTGAATAAATTCACGACTGCATAACTCCATCAGAAATGCTAACTCATCATCTGAAAAAGATTGTTGATTGTGAATAATTAAAGTGACTTCATTAATATCTTGCTTTAAATAGCTAAGATATAAGTGAATATTATTGAAAATCGAGTAGCCATCAAATTCTGAAGTTTTCCACACATGGAGTTCTTTTATGCGATTAGAAATATCTAAATCTGCAGTGAGATTTTTAAACATATTTAAGTAGCATAAGTTGAAACCATACGCCTGTGGATGAATGGTGATTCTGCTTTTTTTGAAATTTTTTAGAGTAATTATCTGTGTTGCTGGAAACTTTAAAAGTAGTTCAGATGTCAAATCCATGTGTGTTATTGAATAAAAATAATACAGTAATACTTACGTATATTTGGAGCTTTTGAAAATGGCAGGAGGAATCATTTTTTTCTTGTTTTTAAAGTTTATTTATTATTGAAAGTTTCAAATTTTCCTTCTCGATTAGATACTCACTATTAGTTAGCTATATTTGTGAGTTGGCAAAAAATATCATGTTTCTATTATGATGTTCACATAGCAGATTACAATGAATACAGTAGGGATGGGTACAGTTGATTATTACAATAACAATGCTCAAATTTGATCTTTTTTAATGGTAATTAAAACCCAACAGGAGTCAATTTTTGATAAGTATGTAGACAAATTTAACATGATTGATATCGGGAGCCGTATATGGAAATTAAACAACTGAAACAGGTAGAAGTCGTTACAGATGTTGTATGTGATGTATGCAACCAATCAACGAAATTGGAGTTTGGAACTTTATCGGCGCATTGAGGCTATGGTTCCAAGCATGACGGGGAAAGATATGAATTGCAGTTATGTGAGAAATGTTTCTTTTATACCTTGGCGACATTAATAAAAGAGCGAGCAGATGAGTTTATGTTTGATGAAAATTTTGACCCTTCAACACTAGATGGGTTTGGGTTGAAGTGAACCTATCATCGCGACAGGTTCTAAGAATCCAGAAAATACTGACTCAGATCCAAGCCAGCAGCTTCATTTTTAATGGCGAGTAAGGAATTCAGGAAAAATATTTTTCTTTGCTTCGAGGTCACTGAGTTCGGAAAATGCTTGAATACCGCCTGCGGCTTTAATTCCATCTATAGCAACAGATAGAGCTTCCTGATCTGACGGGAATGTTTCATCCCATACCGTAGAAGTACCATTTTGGTTTACCACTTCCAGTGTCCAGTTACTATCAGGTAATCGATAAATGAGAATTTCAACTTGCTCATTATCCTCTTGTAAAATTTGAGACAAGGGAGAATCGATTAAATCATTTTCATCATAATCCAGAGTACTGTCATTATCAGACATCAGTGGCAGCCTTTATTGTATTTAACATCCGTCCATAGTAATGAGTGAATTTAATTTTGCCTAGAGGAATAAATGTTATGGGTACAAAGGTCGGCTAATTCTAAAAAATAATAGCCCCGACAATAAAACAAAATAATCCAAAAATTACCCAAATCCCGACATTCGATTTGGGTTTCTCAGTATGTGATGTATAGAATGGTTGTTGTTCCTGAGTAGGATTTTTTTGGTTGCCAACTCTGTTCTTATAGGGCTGGTGTTTTGAATAGGATAGGCCTGTGCCTGGAATACCAACGCTGGTTCGGGTGCCTTTTTTGCCAATATTTAAAGAAGCACCAGGTTTGCTAATGCTTGCACTGCTGATGCCTTTATGCGTCAGATTGATTTTTAATCCAGGTAATATTTTAATACTCTTGCGAAATCTGAAGCCCATTTTTTTTCCATTTAAAAGAACCAGTTTGGTTTCTATCTCAGTTGTCCGGATACAGTGAAATAAGAGTTTGATTCATTCATAGGACTGATCATTTGACTTATCTAGTGAAATATCAGTATGTTCTTTAACATAAGATATTGGCTTTTAGACAATGAATCAAACATCAAATTATTACAATCAACATGCTCAAGCATTTTTTGAAAATACCTATCAGGTTGAGATGGAAAGTCTTTACGCACCATTTCTAAGATATTTGCCAGAACAGGCATTGATCCTGGATTTGGGCTGTGGCTCGGGGCGGGACACTTTGGCATTTAAGAAAAAAGGCTATCAAGTTGAAGCAATTGATTATTCTGCCGAGCTGGTTGAAAAGGCGAGAGAGCTGACAGGTATCGAGGTACGTCAGCAAAGTTTTTATGAGCTGAATGAAGTAGCTAAGTATGATGGGATTTGGGCTTGTGCTTCTCTTTTGCACTGTGAAAGAGATCGCCTGACTGAAGTGCTGGCGCGCATATTTAAAGCATTAAAGCCAAATGGTGTGTGTTATATGTCTTTTAAATATGGCGATACAGACCGTGAGAAAGAAGGGCGCAGCTTTACTGACTTGAATGAGAAACAAGCTTACGACTTACTCAAACAAATAGATCAGGCTTTACTGTTACAGCAATGGATTACTGTAGATAAACGTCCAGACCGTACAGAAGAGTGGATCAACGTAATATGGAAAAAGCAATCACATGCTTTTGATTATTACCCACAGCGTTTATACAGTCGTGCCGAGTTAATGAAAGAGCCCTCTTTGATTCCTGCAGAACACGGGATTTATTTTTGGTGGTTCAAAACAAATCCACTGGGAATCCCAACAAAAAACTGTATAACGTATCAAGAATACACTTTGTTGTATGTTGGCATATCGCCTGACAAAAAGACTAAACCAAATAGTAAATCAAACTTGAGAATACGGCTTAAAACACACTTTACAGGTAATGCAGAAGGTTCAACACTAAGACGAACATTGGGCATACTTCTGGCTGAGATGAGTGGGTATCCGCTTAGAAGAGTAGGGTCAGGTAATCGCATGACTTTCACGCATTCAGGTGAGCAATGGCTGGATGCATGGCTTGAAGATAATGCATATGTGTCCTGGATAATTTGTGAAGAACCTTGGAATGTTGAGGAAAAGGTTTTTGAACAAACGATACTGCCACTCAATTTGAAAGGTAATCAGCACGAGTTTAAAAAAACCCTTTCAGCTATGCGTAAAAAAGCCATTCAAAATGCGAAAATGATGGAAATCGCTACGGAAGCAGGATTACAAAGACAGGTGAAGCTTCAACATGTGGCAGGATGATCACTTTATAGAAAATAATAAACCTACACCCAACGAGCAGCTGAAATTCTTGAAGCATATTCAGCAGATATTGCAGTCAGGGACTTTTACTTCGACATATAAGTTTGCTTTGCTGATAAGTATCACGCGTCTGGCGATTGAACAGGGTCAAGATACCGGTGCTGCCTTGCATTTGGAATATCAGGATATTGCGGAAAAGTTTATTGACTTGTACTGGAAACAGTCACTGCCGTTTCAGTTTAACCAGTATGAGCCTTTTACTATTCATCAAAGCACTGGTAAGCAGGCAAAGATCATCAGTGAAATTCAGAATGCACAGCAACAATTCAAGACCTTGGCCGCGTTGAGAAAGGATGTACTTTACTGGAACAGGCTGAAGCGAACAGTTGCGACAACGGTAAAGCAAATGCCGGTAGTATATTTGCAGAATCTGAATGGTCAAACGGTAGAATTTCTCTATTGCCTTGAAGACTCAAAACAGTCCCTCAAGCTTTTACCCAAAGTGATGTATTGTTTGAGACAGTTTAGTGAAATTATTGAAGAGCTTTGCCAGAAGCGCTGGATTGATTTTGTCCGGCTGAATAAGCAGAACCTGGTGGTACTGGATGGTTTGCCTGACCTAGATGAATTCATGTTTGCTCCAAGTCGTAATCAATTGGGGCAGGTTGCGGACTTCTTAATTGACTTACAGCAATGCCAGTGTTTTTACTGTGGAAAAAGTCTCAAAAATTCAAAATATGCCGTGGATCATTTTATTCCATGGTCTTTATATCCTGCCGATACTGGACATAATTTTGTCCTAGCGGATGAAAAATGCAACTCACAAAAAAGTAATTATCTGGCGTCCGAGCAATTCCTAGATCAATGGAGAGAACGTAATCATTTACATGATCGACTAATCACTCAAGAGATTTCTCAATTAGGTTTTCTAACCGATATGCAGCGTTCGCATCGGGTTGCCGACTGGGCATATAAGCAGGCAATAGAGAATGAGTATTTAGTTTGGTTGGGTGGAAAAGAGAAGAAGATATTTGTCGCAGTGTATTAAGTTTTAAAAATATTTTTAACTGTATGAATCACACAAATTCTTGAAAAAGACTGCGTCAATATGTGACGTTAATTTCCTAAAATTTCTTTAAATAATTATTCGAACAGGATATTTTAAGGACAACTCTTCTTCATAATTGATGATAAGAATGGAACAGCTTAATCCATCAGATCTAAAAGCAATATTACATTCGAAACGTGCCAATTTGTACTATCTTGAACATTGCCGTGTGATGCAGAAAGATGGTCGAGTTCTTTATCTGACCGAGGCTAAAAACGAAAATCAATATTGGAATATTCCTATTGCCAATACCACAGTGATTCTATTGGGTACAGGCACATCAATTACTCAAGCAGCGATGCGCATGCTCGCAAGTGCAGGTGTTCTGGTTGGTTTTGCTGGTGGAGGTGGCACGCCTTTGTTTATGGGCTGTGAAATTGAATGGATGACACCACAAAGTGAATACCGTCCAACTGAGTATATGCAAGGTTGGATGCAATTTTGGTTTGATGAAGCTAAACGCTTAGATGTTGCTAAACATTTTCAATTGGCACGAGTTGAATATATTCAGAAGATTTGGTCGAAAGACCGAGATTTAAAAGAATATACCTTTCATGTGGATGATTTAGATATTCAACAGGCTTTAACGGGTTATGCAGCAAGAATTTCACAACAAACTAAAGTCGGAGACTTACTACTTGCAGAAGCTGCAACCACAAAACAACTTTATAAAATTGCAGCGACTCGTACAGGTTTAAAGGATTTTAGTCGCAATCCTGAACAAGGTGATTTAGCCAATGATTTTTTAAATCATGGCAATTATCTGGCTTATGGTTTAGCAGCGACAACACTTTGGGTACTTGGAATTCCACACGGTTTTGCAGTCATGCATGGCAAGACGCGTCGAGGGGCTTTAGTGTTTGATGTGGCAGATTTAATTAAGGATGCTGTGGTTTTGCCTTATGCCTTTATTTGCGCCAAAGAAAAAATGACTGAACAAGAATTTAGACAGCAGATTTTGCAGAAATTTACCGAGCATAAATGTCTGGACTTTATGTTTGATCAAGTCAAAGCACAAGCTTGTAAAAATCATGATGTAGATGGAGAAACATTATGATTGTGACCTTTATTAGCCAGTGCGAAAAGAAAGCCATTCCACGAACGCGTCGGGTATTAGATGCCTTTGCAGACCGAATTGGTGATAACACCTGGCAGACAGTGATTACTGAGGAAGGTTTAATTGCAGTTAAAAAATTGCTGCGTAAAACCGTGACCAAAAGTACTGCGGTCAGTTGTCATTGGATTCGGGGTAGACGTAGAAGTGAGTTGCTGTGGATTGTGGGGAATCGGAATAAGTTTAATCGTGAGGGTGTGGTGCCAGTTAATACGACGCAGAAAAGTCTAAACCCTTGGAAATCATCGCATTTATGGCAAAATTTGGAATTGGTTGCAATTGCATCAGGAATCGCAGGTTTATTTCATGATTTTGGCAAAGCAAATGATTTATTTCAAGCCAAGTTAAACCCTGAAATTAAAACTGAAAAGGGTTATGAACCATACCGACACGAATGGATTTCACTAAAAATATTTGAAGCTTTTATTGTAGATCAAAGTGATCAACAGTGGCTTACCCAATTAGGGAATTTACAGGCTTCTGATGAATGTAGATGGCTTGAAAAATTATCGGAAATGCGTTCAAGACCAAAACTCGGAGATACATTTGCTTATTTACCACAATTTGCACAATTAGTTGCATGGCTGATACTCAGTCATCATCGTTTACCTATTTATCCTTTTTTTGAAAATAGCCCACCTGTCTTAAATATCCATAAGTCAGGTTTATCAAAATTTGAAAATTTAAGCCAATATTGGCTATCTGAATGTGATGTGAAATGGAATTCGCCGAATTGCATTAAATATGACTGGACTGCAACAGAAATAGAAAAAAACTGGATGTTTAGTCATGGTTTACCTGTACGTAGCCAAGAGTGGCGGTTAAAAGCACAATTACTTTCAAAAAGAGGTTGTAATCAAATTGCTCAAATTCAACAATTGAACTGGTTAGATGATCCTTTAACCATGCATTTATCACGTTTAATGTTAATGATGACCGATCATTGGTATTCAGCACAAAATGCGAGAGTTGAACTACAAGATCAAACTTATCAGGCATATGCCAATACAGATAATGAACAAAAATTAAAACAAAAATTAGATGAACATAATTTAGCAGTTAGTTTTTATGCTTATATTTACAGTCGTAAACTTCCACAGTTTATTGCTGAACTCCCTGAATTGGGGGTGAATCGAATATTGGATCGAGGATTTTCAAATTCAGATCCCCAGTTGAGTGAGTGGCAAGATAAAGCCGTTAAGCTATGCAAAAAACTGAATATTCGTAGTAATGAATGTGGTTTCTTTGGTATTAATATGGCAAGTACAGGAAAGGGCAAAACGATTGCCAATGCCCGTATCATGTACGCTTTATCTGATATCGAAAAAGGCACCCGCTTTAGTATTGCTTTAGGTCTTCGTACATTAACAACACAAACAGGAGATGCCCTAAAGCAAAACTTGAAGTTAGATGACAGTGATATTGCGACCATTATTGGTTCAAGTGCGATACAACGCCTACAAAAGGCTTTTCAACAAGATAAAGATGCTCAACAACAAAAGCAATTATTAGCCGATTTAGAAAAAAATGAATTTGCTATGCGTGGCAGTGAAAGCCTAGAAGATACCGAAGACAGCTTTGATGTGGATTATCCTGATATAGATGCAGATAGCTTATTAAAAACATGGTTTGGGAAAGACCCTAAAATTCAAAAATTATTACATGCCCCAATTTTGGTCAGCACAATCGATTATTTAATCCCAGCGACAGAAAGCTTAAGAGGTGGGCGACAAATTGCCCCCATTTTACGATTACTCAGCTCAGATTTAATTTTAGATGAACCTGATGAGTTTGGACTAGATGATTTACCTGCACTTTCGCGCTTGGTCAATTGGGCAGGGATGTTAGGTGCTAAAGTCTTATTATCTAGTGCGACCATTCCTCCTGCTATGGCTTTTGCTTTATATGAATCCTATGCTTTAGGTCGACAAAAATATCAACAAGCCATGTTAGGTCATCAACAACAAAAGCCGATTGTATGTGCTTGGTTTGATGAGTTTGCAGTAAAAGAGCTAGAAAGTTCAACTATTCCTGAATTCTGTAAGCATCATACTCTCTATGTGAATGAGCGTATTAAAAAACTCAAAGCAGATGAAAATAGATTAAGAAAAGCCAAAATATTAGAGATTCAAGAAGGCCTAAATATTCAAGAAAAAGTAGTCAATACTTTATTAAAAGGGATTGCTGAAGCACATACACATCATCATCAGACAAGTGAAAACGGTGTGGAAATTTCTTTAGGTGTGATTCGCTTTGCGAATATTAATCCTCTTGTTCAGGTTGCTCAAAATTTGCTGACTCAGCATATTGATGAACAAACGATGCTTCATTACTGTATTTATCATAGTAAATTCACCTTAGCACAGCGTTCTTTTATTGAAGAAAAACTAGATCGAATTTTAAATCGAAAAAGAGCAGATAAAATTTGGATGCAACCAGAAATTTCTAATGCAATCCATAAATATCCAAAAATTAAAAAACATATTTTTATCGTATTGGCGACATCTGTCTGTGAGGTTGGACGAGATCATGACTATGATTGGGCAATTGCTGAGCCGAGTTCTATGCGATCTTTGGTACAGTTAGCAGGGCGTATTCAAAGACATCGAAAACAAAATGTGAATAAGGAAAACTTATTTATTTTGAATCAAAACATTCGTGCTTTACAAAAGCAAACGGTAGCATTTACTAAACCTGGTTTTGAAGGAAATTATAAAAGTGGTCGTCATTTAAGTGAGAATAAAGAAATACGAAATTTACTGACAATAGAGCAATATCAATATATCAATGCTATTCCAAGTATTTATTTTATTAAACCACCCACAAGAACAGAGCTACCTATTTTTAACGACTTAGTAACACTGGAACAAACGGCCTATGCCATGACGTTATTGGGTGCACGTGAAGAAGATAATAACGCACGTTTATGGTGGTGTAATTCACTCTCTTGGAGCGGGGAGTTACAACGACGTCAGCCATTTCGAAAATCTCAAGCTGAAAAAAGTCTTTATCTTATACCTACTAGCACAGGAAAAATGCAGTGGTATAGTTACGATGAAAAAAATTATACATTTTCTATGGTTGATGAGATTCGGAGCTATAAAAATTTAAGTTTTCATCCAAACAGTCAAATGTGGTTTAGTACAGATGAAAATCAACGTTATCATGATATTGAAGAAATTTTAGAAAGTTCACAAAGGCAAGTTGTTTTAAATTATGGGGAAGTATCTCTGTTGGATGATAAAAATATTCAATATTACTATCACCCTTTTTTAGGCGTGTTCTTAGATAAAAAATTATAGGAGATTATAATGAATGTTGATGTGATACATGCCAGTATCGAAAGCTTTTTAAGGCAACGTATAGATAAAAAAGTAGAAGCTGAGCGAAAAAAACTGAAAGAGGCTTTTACCGATGAGCAATTATCTAAGATCCACAGCGATCATGAAATTGTATCATGGATAACTTATATTGCTGAAAATGCGAGTAAAGTGAGTTTGAATGTCAGCCATGTAGCAAAACTCACTCATTCTAGTAATAAAGCCATTAATTTAATCGATTTGATTCCACAACAAAAATATCATTATTTACTGACGACACAAACAGCAAATGTAAATGAATCAGACAGTGCTTATACTGATGCGAGTTATGCACCTGTTGCCGAATTCTTAAGCTTTAACGTTATTGATTTAGACAAAAACTTAGGGCAATTTCTAGCGGAAGATGAAATTTATTTTAGTAAAATATCAGACAATGCCGATGTTCGAAAACAATGGCAAATGCAAATTTCAGAAGCCTATGTGGCAAAAAAGTTAAATAGTCACGTCTTAGCCAAACAAGTCTATATTCCAGTAGATGATCATTATCATGTCATTTCGCCTGTTAAATCGAGTGCTTTGGCACATAAAATTTTTGAAAAAATCACATATAGTCGTTCTAAGGATACGCCTGTTAATCAAGCGAGAAAACAAAATCTAAGCTATGAAGGTGTTTATACATTTTTTCCTAAAACTGCTTTTTTAAGTGTGACGAAAAGTAATCATCAAAATGCGTCTAAATTAAATGGAACACGTCGGGGAGGCTTATATTTTTTCCAAGCAAATCCGCCACAGTGGAGAAAAGATGCTTTACCACCTCCGAATATGGAAAACTTTTTAGCACGTTGTCGCACAACTCATAGTGTAGAAATATTCAAAGAAATTAAAAGATTATTCTATGTCATGAAAAAAGAGAATCTGAGCATTAATTTAAATCGAAGAAATGTTTTAACAGAATTACTCGAATCAATCGCAGATGAAGTGATTCATCAAATTTTATGGATTCAGCAAAGTTATGCCAAAGGTTGGGCAAATGATCTAGAAATTGAACCTTATTTACGTGCGTTTTTAGATCCAATTGAAAGTAAGCAACAGGAAAATAAAGCATTTATTGATGAATTTACAGAACAAGTTTCGAAGTGGATCAATAAAAATATGGGTGAGAAATATGAGCATAGAGAATTAAAAGCAATTTGGTTTAATGCACTACATCCTGTTTTTAAAGATTTTCATGCAGTATTAACAGTGGAGTCAATTGAATGACCTCATATATTTTATTAGAAAAAGTTAGCGTGGAAGATGCAAATTGTATTGCGGGATTTACCTATGGTTTTCCAGCAATCACAGGTTTTTTAGGCTTTACTCATGCGATCTCCCGTAAATTTAATGCTGAGTTTGGCATAGAAATTGTAGGTTGTGCGATTTTTAGTCATGATTTTACCTTGCATACCAATGAACAATATGATGTTCGATTTATTCAAAGTAAACGCCCGCCTGTGACATTACAAGGGCAAAAATATCGTGCAGAAGCCAATAAAACACCACCTATTATTGAAGAAGGGAAAATGGATTTAACAATTTCCTTACTATTACAATGTAAACAGGTGTTGTCAGGTGTAGATGAACAAAAAAAACTTTATCAAAAATCTTTAAAAAAATGGGTATATCAAGCACGTTTAGTCGGTGGAAGTATTACGAATATTAAAAATATTAGCTTTTGGACTGAAGAATCAGATCTCAACAAATTAAAAAGAAAGCTCTTACCTAGCTTTGTATTACTTGATGCGACATCCACCTTAGAAAAGCATGTGGAACAATCAAAAATAGATGATCCAAATTCTGATTTATTCGATTTATGGACAGATTTTTTTGCCTATAAAGCAGAATCTAAAATTGATGAAGATCAAAGTACTGTGCAATGGGTACGTAAAGATAAACCCAATCCTAGAGGTTGGTTTGTACCCTTGATGATTGGTTTTAAAGGGATTAGTCCATTGTATGAGGGGCAAGAAGTTGAACACCATCGTGATCCACGATATCCCTTCCGATTTGTTGAATCTGTACATAGTATTGGTGAATGGCGTAGTACACACCGAATACAGAACTTATCTGATTTGATTTGGAGATATCACATAGAAGACGAATGGTATTTATGCCAACAGAAGCAAAATTTTCAAGCAAATATAGAACCTATTGAACAACCACAACCAGCCTTAGATGATGGTTCATTTAACTTTGATTTCAATTAATCTTTCAAACTAAAAAGGAAAAAATAACATGGCGAAGAAACCTAAAGTAGCAACTGATAGCGCGAAAGTACCAAGCGTACTCGCATTTAATCGTAAAATTGAACCTTCGGATGCCTTAATGCAGTCAGGCTTATGGTCAGAGCGCGCTAATTCAACAGCATGGAAAAATATCGATCTACATGAAAAGCGTAATAGAGGTACAAAAAGCCAATATGGCGTAGATGATGCCGAGAAAACTGACCCAAATTTAGTATGGGGAGATGATGCGCGTCTACCATTTGAAGCGGATACTTTAAAAGTTTTCTTTACAGTGAAATTCTTAGGAAATATTGCTGAACCTACTACGCATAATCGTCCAGATTTTGAGATTAAATTAAAAGAAAAATTTGCAACATATCAGCAAGACATTGGATTTTTAACATTAGCAAAACGCTATGTTCAAAACTTGATCAATGCTCGATTCTTATGGCGAAATCGTTTGGGTGCAGAAAATATTGCTTTACAAATTAGAAATACAGACACTAATCAGATTTGGAACTTTGAAAATGCTTATCAGCATTCATTAAATAATTTTGATGAGCTAGAAGATAAACAAGCGATGGAAATTGCAGAGCTAGTTGCTAAAAGCTTTAGTGAAGATAATTATTTATTATTAGAGGTGACGGCATTTGCTAAAGTTGGTGAAGGGCAACATATATTTCCATCACAAGAATTTGTAGATAAACCACCAAAAGGCCAAAAGTCTAAATATTTATATCAGATTAAAACGAATCAAGGTATGTGTGCCGGTATCCACTCTGAAAAAATTGGTAATGCTATTCGAACGATTGACGATTGGTACACAGTAGAAAATAGTGATTCAATAAAAGCACCTATTGCAGTTGAACCATATGGCTCAGTACCAAACCGTGGTCAAGCATATCGAATCAGTAAAACAGATTTCTATACTCTACTTATTAACTGGCTAGAAAATGAAGAGATCTCTAAAGATGATCAACATTTTGTGGTTGCAAATTTAATCCGTGGTGGCGTCTTTGGTGGAAATGACTGATTATGAAATTTTATCAGGAAATTACCTTGATTGATCAGGCTGAAATTTCCCCATATTTCATTTGGTCAAAGCTGTATACACAAGTACATATCGCATTGGCTGAAATAAAGGATGATTCAGATAAGGTGGGAATTGGTGCTTCTTTCCCTCAATATATTTTTGAGGAAAAAGTAGAAAACCAAAAAGCTAGGATCAATCTAGGTAACAAACTTCGTTTATTTGCTGAGTCTGAAGCTGATTTAAAAAAATTAGATATTCGAAAATGGCTGGAACGTTTAGAAGATTATGTGCATATTACATCAATTCGTGAAGTACCTAGCGATATTAAAGGCTATGCCATTTACAAGCGTAAGCAAGTGAAAACCAATGCCCAGCGTTTGGCACGGCATCGTATTAAACGTGGAGATATTGGCTTTGATGAGGCATTAGCAAGATATAGCAATGTAGTTACCACAACGAACTTTCCATATATCGAAATGAAAAGTCTGAGCACTTCAGATCAGCAAAGTGAAAAACGTTTTAAATTGTTTATCGAAAAGCAACCTGCTGAAAAAACCAAAACTCAGGTTTTTAGTACTTATGGATTAAGTTCAGTATCATCCGTACCCGAATTTTAACCCAATATTTTTTCACTCTTTAACAGCTTAATAAAATCAATAAGTTATAATAGTAAGTTAATACTTGGGTCTTTTATAGGATTTTAAGCATAACTTGCTGTTATAGCTTTATTTTTTATGTTAAAACTATTGTTCACTGCCGTATAGGCAGCTTAGAAAAGGACCAACACTGCGAGCTGAGCAATCGTAAAGTTCACTGCCGTATAGGCAGCTTAGAAAAATCACGGTGCCTGCGTCACTATGCAAGCGTCGTTCACTGCCGTATAGGCAGCTTAGAAACTTATCTTGAATATTTTGCAATCAATGACAAAGTTCACTGCCGTATAGGCAGCTTAGAAAGCAGGCACAGCTTCAGTTACCACAATCAATGAGTTCACTGCCGTATAGGCAGCTTAGAAATTGATGGATGCCTTTAAACGTACCTTTAACAAGTTCACTGCCGTATAGGCAGCTTAGAAAGATCCAGTTTAAACCTATTTGTCCGTCATCAGGTTCACTGCCGTATAGGCAGCTTAGAAATTCCATTGCTAAAGCTCGCATATTGTTTAAGTGTTCACTGCCGTATAGGCAGCTTAGAAAAGTCATTTAGAGTGGTTGTCTTCACCATGTCAGTTCACTGCCGTATAGGCAGCTTAGAAACGCTTAACACAAGAGCAAGAATCGCCCCTACAAGTTCACTGCCGTATAGGCAGCTTAGAAATGGTAGAAATGCGCCCACCGACTGCAATGCAAGTTCACTGCCGTATAGGCAGCTTAGAAAGCCAAAATTTGTAAAAGACTATGTTTGTTGGGGTTCAC
Source organism: Acinetobacter sp. WCHA39 (assembly GCF_002165385.1). Classification (NCBI taxonomy): domain Bacteria; kingdom Pseudomonadati; phylum Pseudomonadota; class Gammaproteobacteria; order Moraxellales; family Moraxellaceae; genus Acinetobacter; species Acinetobacter sp. WCHA39. The sequence goes on along the minus strand of NZ_NHRP01000009.1, from coordinate 11,658 downwards.
TGCCGTATAGGCAGCTTAGAAAGTAAAAGACACAACTGCTGAAAGTACTTTTTTGTTCACTGCCGTATAGGCAGCTTAGAAAGTAACGTCATGAAAAAGCCGACACTTAGAACAGTTCACTGCCGTATAGGCAGCTTAGAAATATTTAGCAAGTTTGCAGGAAGTAGGAGGTGTGTTCACTGCCGTATAGGCAGCTTAGAAACGAAGAAATCGCAGCAGGGCATCGTATTGAATGTTCACTGCCGTATAGGCAGCTTAGAAACTGGAATGCCATGTTGAACTCTGATTCTTCTTGTTCACTGCCGTATAGGCAGCTTAGAAATGAATTTATTGCCACTGTTCAGAGTGCAGACCGTTCACTGCCGTATAGGCAGCTTAGAAATTGAAGATACAAAGAATGGTGAGAGTAGGGATGTTCACTGCCGTATAGGCAGCTTAGAAATTTTAAAATCGGTGTACCAAAACGCTCTAAAAGTTCACTGCCGTATAGGCAGCTTAGAAAAAGCTCACCCGAAGCTCTTGCAGCATTCAATGGTTCACTGCCGTATAGGCAGCTTAGAAATGCGAATGTTGTCATCATCCATAGTGCAATTCGTTCACTGCCGTATAGGCAGCTTAGAAAGTTTCGTTGAAGTCAGCAGGCGCTAATGCAGTGTTCACTGCCGTATAGGCAGCTTAGAAATACGTTTCAAGCCATTGTTGATGCGCTTTGTGGTTCACTGCCGTATAGGCAGCTTAGAAAAATTTTCGGTGTTTCGGAAGATGATGCACAGAGTTCACTGCCGTATAGGCAGCTTAGAAAATTCCATTGGCTTTTCACCAATCCAGTTCAAAGTTCACTGCCGTATAGGCAGCTTAGAAAATCTTCTGAAAAGACTCGAATGTCTTTGATTTGTTCACTGCCGTATAGGCAGCTTAGAAATATTAGGTAGTTGATTTAACTTTTACCAATGCGTTCACTGCCGTATAGGCAGCTTAGAAATAGATGATCTATTTGGTATGGCTGTTATTGGGGTTCACTGCCGTATAGGCAGCTTAGAAAATGTATCTCTTGGTAATGCAGAGCCAATCTGAGTTCACTGCCGTATAGGCAGCTTAGAAAAATGCGGTTTTGATGGTGATTGCTGCTGAAACGTTCACTGCCGTATAGGCAGCTTAGAAAATTTAATCAAACAGACAAACAACAGATCAGTTGTTCACTGCCGTATAGGCAGCTTAGAAACATAAGAACTGGAAAAACCTTATATACAATGAGTTCACTGCCGTATAGGCAGCTTAGAAAGTTAAGAGAGCCTCTTGTATAGCCCACTGGACGTTCACTGCCGTATAGGCAGCTTAGAAATCCAAAGAGAGCATAGAGAAACTTAGTGTTTAGTTCACTGCCGTATAGGCAGCTTAGAAATGATCTTCTCCAACTCTCACCATAATGATAAAGTTCACTGCCGTATAGGCAGCTTAGAAAAAATCGCTCCATTGTCTCTTTAGCGCGATTAAGTTCACTGCCGTATAGGCAGCTTAGAAAATTGCAAGCGTCTAATTTCAACAGTACGTAACGTTCACTGCCGTATAGGCAGCTTAGAAACCGTACCACTTTCGGGATAACAAACTGTGTTTGGTTCACTGCCGTATAGGCAGCTTAGAAATTATACATTGCTATTTGGTCAAACCACATCTGGTTCACTGCCGTATAGGCAGCTTAGAAATTAGCTAGAGATGTGGCTTGGTATTTAAAACAGTTCACTGCCGTATAGGCAGCTTAGAAACACTTGCCATAGCAATAGATCAGGCTGATAAAGTTCACTGCCGTATAGGCAGCTTAGAAATTGAGATGAGCAGTTGCCTGATGTACATGGAAGTTCACTGCCGTATAGGCAGCTTAGAAAAACTACAAGTTGACTGACATTCGTCTTGAAACGTTCACTGCCGTATAGGCAGCTTAGAAATGTCTCAAATCTCAGTAAGCCTTTAGCAAAATGTTCACTGCCGTATAGGCAGCTTAGAAAAGATAAAAAAATTATTATTTGGTCTACACAATGTTCACTGCCGTATAGGCAGCTTAGAAAATCAATAAATTCTTGATCAGGTGTACATTTCTGTTCACTGCCGTATAGGCAGCTTAGAAAGTGATTCAGGCAAGTACCTGAGATTATACGAAGTTCACTGCCGTATAGGCAGCTTAGAAAGATACACGTCCACAAGACGCCGATCTCCCGTAGTTCACTGCCGTATAGGCAGCTTAGAAAAAGTTGTCATAGCTTCGCCAAATTCCCAGATCGTTCACTGCCGTATAGGCAGCTTAGAAAATGTCACAACATCACAAGCAACAATTTCACAGGTTCACTGCCGTATAGGCAGCTTAGAAATGTGGCATTGAGACTTTAGGCACTATTACACAGTTCACTGCCGTATAGGCAGCTTAGAAAGTCACCCATGTGACACCAGATTCAACATTATCGTTCACTGCCGTATAGGCAGCTTAGAAACACCACATTGGTCATAGCGAAGCATTTAAGTTGTTCACTGCCGTATAGGCAGCTTAGAAATATATCAAAAAAGGGCGATTTAGCTATATTAGGTTCACTGCCGTATAGGCAGCTTAGAAACGATCTGTTGTTAAGGCTGTGTCGGGTTCACAGTTCACTGCCGTATAGGCAGCTTAGAAAAGAACAAGTATTCTTTGAAATGGAACGTATAAGTTCACTGCCGTATAGGCAGCTTAGAAATGTGAAGCGATGGCTCGGCTCCGTAGTGATGCGTTCACTGCCGTATAGGCAGCTTAGAAAGCCGTGAAATCTTAAAGCAGTTGGACAAGCCTGTTCACTGCCGTATAGGCAGCTTAGAAATTAATATTAAACACCCATATTTGCACCATAAAGTTCACTGCCGTATAGGCAGCTTAGAAATCATGTGAGTGGGAAGCCCTGTTTGATGTGAGGTTCACTGCCGTATAGGCAGCTTAGAAACATCAAAATCGCGACCAACTAAACTGTTGTGTGTTCACTGCCGTATAGGCAGCTTAGAAAATGATCTTGATATAGGTCTCAAAACTACAAGCGTTCACTGCCGTATAGGCAGCTTAGAAATTAAAAGATAGTTCGATGATCAATCCTGCATAGTTCACTGCCGTATAGGCAGCTTAGAAATGCATAGAATTTGCAACAAACTGACACTGATAGTTCACTGCCGTATAGGCAGCTTAGAAAGCTTGAAAACTTACCTGTAAAGTCGGCATAAAGTTCACTGCCGTATAGGCAGCTTAGAAATGTGAATGGAAACGCTTGCTTAATGGTCATGCGTTCACTGCCGTATAGGCAGCTTAGAAAGTACTACAGCACAAACCGTATCTTTGTAGCAGGTTCACTGCCGTATAGGCAGCTTAGAAATTCAGGGGAGCTTGGTGAAACAGTTTTAACAGGTTCACTGCCGTATAGGCAGCTTAGAAAATGCTTATAGAACTTCTCTACATATACGTTTTCGTTCACTGCCGTATAGGCAGCTTAGAAATGACATTTCAATTGAAACGAACAACACTGGTAGTTCACTGCCGTATAGGCAGCTTAGAAAGCTAGTGTGCTTGGGTGGAAATCAATCCAATAGTTCACTGCCGTATAGGCAGCTTAGAAAAATGATTATTTCAGCCGTTCCTATATCCTTTGGTTCACTGCCGTATAGGCAGCTTAGAAAACCCTAGAGACGGCAATGATGCTGTGATTGTAGTTCACTGCCGTATAGGCAGCTTAGAAAATCTACACCCAATATTCAAGCGCCAAATATCAGTTCACTGCCGTATAGGCAGCTTAGAAAAGCTATTTGTAAGCTGTGGCGCATTGGTATTAGTTCACTGCCGTATAGGCAGCTTAGAAATGCATATTTGATCTGTTTAGCAATACGAAAAAGTTCACTGCCGTATAGGCAGCTTAGAAATAAAACGGCATAGCTATCCAAAATATTTTTTTGTTCACTGCCGTATAGGCAGCTTAGAAAGACCTAATCGTCATGTATGGCAGTGCTTGATCTGTTCACTGCCGTATAGGCAGCTTAGAAATTGAGCTGTTCCGCCACTTAGAGCATCACGCAAGTTCACTGCCGTATAGGCAGCTTAGAAAGGATTTGCTCTGTAATTTCAGAATATTGTCCAGTTCACTGCCGTATAGGCAGCTTAGAAATGAAGGAGCGTTAAGTGAACCTGAATATCAAGGTTCACTGCCGTATAGGCAGCTTAGAAATGAAAATCACAAAAATGGTGAAAAAACTAGAAGTTCACTGCCGTATAGGCAGCTTAGAAATGCCTTACTTTCAGCCAGTGATTTAATGTCATGTTCACTGCCGTATAGGCAGCTTAGAAAAATCTTTTGGATTGAAATCATATTCATTATTGGTTCACTGCCGTATAGGCAGCTTAGAAAATCAAGTATTGAAATGAGTAAAACCATGATGCGTTCACTGCCGTATAGGCAGCTTAGAAAGACCTGATTAACTTCATGTTCGACATACAAAAGTTCACTGCCGTATAGGCAGCTTAGAAAGCACCTTTTTCTGCGGCTTCAATCTTAAAACCGTTCACTGCCGTATAGGCAGCTTAGAAAAACATTGCAGCTTGAGTAATGTTGCCACGTGTGTTCACTGCCGTATAGGCAGCTTAGAAACCAATGATGAAGTTAGCCGCAGCAATGTTTGTGTTCACTGCCGTATAGGCAGCTTAGAAAACCATCACGATTCGCTACAATTGACCGCTTTAGTTCACTGCCGTATAGGCAGCTTAGAAAGATGTGCTTGCGTGCTTCTGCAATCCAAGGCAGTTCACTGCCGTATAGGCAGCTTAGAAAACTGGCTAGGCTGATCCCCGAATCGAAGATGGGTTCACTGCCGTATAGGCAGCTTAGAAAGCAAGTGCAGATTGAAAAACTACTAGCTGATAGTTCACTGCCGTATAGGCAGCTTAGAAAAGCATTCAAAACTAGATTAAAAGGCTTATCCTGTTCACTGCCGTATAGGCAGCTTAGAAAATTATCAATTGCATCTTCAATATTGCGTTCTGGTTCACTGCCGTATAGGCAGCTTAGAAATTTCGATGAGCTTTTTTAGACTTAACTAGCACGTTCACTGCCGTATAGGCAGCTTAGAAATCTTGCAGTCCATACTCACGGATAAAATATTGGTTCACTGCCGTATAGGCAGCTTAGAAAGAAAAGGAATAACATCCAATGAGGACCTGCCAAGTTCACTGCCGTATAGGCAGCTTAGAAATCGTAACGACAGATAATCGGCTGATACTGGTTGTTCACTGCCGTATAGGCAGCTTAGAAATTGTTCTTCTAAACGCTGAATCATCAATCTTTGTTCACTGCCGTATAGGCAGCTTAGAAAGCGCGGGTCATAGGTCCATACCCAATGGTTAAGTTCACTGCCGTATAGGCAGCTTAGAAATTTCAGTTTTGCTGCAAGTGTTAAGGGTCTTAGTTCACTGCCGTATAGGCAGCTTAGAAAGTGAGTATGGACTGCAAGAGGGCGATTTGGCAGTTCACTGCCGTATAGGCAGCTTAGAAAATGTTGATACCTTGGTTAAAATGTACGACTTCGTTCACTGCCGTATAGGCAGCTTAGAAAGCCACCACCGACTGAGATCATCTCTCCCAGCTGTTCACTGCCGTATAGGCAGCTTAGAAAGTGACCATCAAGCCACGACATTTGAAGCAAAAGTTCACTGCCGTATAGGCAGCTTAGAAATGCACCAATCACTACTGACACCTTTGACATAGGTTCACTGCCGTATAGGCAGCTTAGAAAATAATCTCACCGCTGTTGGTGCGACCTAACAAGTTCACTGCCGTATAGGCAGCTTAGAAAAAGAAAGCGCATCATCACGACCACCATCACGAGTTCACTGCCGTATAGGCAGCTTAGAAATTGTGCCATGTGCGAGTAATGCCCTGCCAGATGTTCACTGCCGTATAGGCAGCTTAGAAAACATAAAGAAAGAGCTAACTTAGCTAGTTATAGTTCACTGCCGTATAGGCAGCTTAGAAAAACAGCAATTTTTGGTGTTTCTTGATTTGCATGTTCACTGCCGTATAGGCAGCTTAGAAATATGTCATCAATAATTGGTTTTAGAAGCCCCAGTTCACTGCCGTATAGGCAGCTTAGAAAGTAATTTGGAGAACGTACGATAAGCATGATTAGTTCACTGCCGTATAGGCAGCTTAGAAAGCAGCAATGTTTGTTTGTTGAATCTCAGTCATGTTCACTGCCGTATAGGCAGCTTAGAAAGACCTAAAGGACGGGGATTCCTCCTGCGAGACGTTCACTGCCGTATAGGCAGCTTAGAAAGTTATCAGACCCGTGTAGAGTTTTTTGAGCAGGTTCACTGCCGTATAGGCAGCTTAGAAATGTGTAAAGATTCTTGTAGAGTCGGTGGCAACGTTCACTGCCGTATAGGCAGCTTAGAAACACAAGGATCTTTGGAGAATATTGCACAAGCAGTTCACTGCCGTATAGGCAGCTTAGAAAATTCGCCTGATCCATCTCGCCAATTAAGATTTGTTCACTGCCGTATAGGCAGCTTAGAAAGCCGTGAAATCTTAAAACAGGCTGACAAACCTGTTCACTGCCGTATAGGCAGCTTAGAAATCCGCGCAAAGCTGCAACAACTTGCTTGATTTGTTCACTGCCGTATAGGCAGCTTAGAAATGTGCAACTTCAAGCGGCATGGTTACTTCTAAGTTCACTGCCGTATAGGCAGCTTAGAAAAAGAAAACCAATTATTTGGTCTTGTTGAAAAGGTTCACTGCCGTATAGGCAGCTTAGAAAATCCAATCAGCAATAATCTGTTCTTTGCCCTTGTTCACTGCCGTATAGGCAGCTTAGAAATCTCGGCACATCGCTAAACGGCTTTAAAGAACGTTCACTGCCGTATAGGCAGCTTAGAAAAAGGCGTTTCGTCATCCATCCACCAAGCACCCAGTTCACTGCCGTATAGGCAGCTTAGAAACGACATCGCTTGCTCAAAGTTTCCGCTATCTTGTTCACTGCCGTATAGGCAGCTTAGAAATCTGATACTGTTGGGAAACCCATCACTGGCTTGTTCACTGCCGTATAGGCAGCTTAGAAATTTCAAATCCGATTTAGATTTGATGGCAAAGGGTTCACTGCCGTATAGGCAGCTTAGAAAGTGTGTTGTGTGTGGTAGATCGCCAGTGGATGGTTCACTGCCGTATAGGCAGCTTAGAAACGTACCACATGAATGCTTCAAAATCGCTTTCGGTTCACTGCCGTATAGGCAGCTTAGAAATTATGATTTGACTGAATATCTTTTTAGAGAAGGTTCACTGCCGTATAGGCAGCTTAGAAAGATTAACTCCTTATGCAATTGCAATTGAACTGGTTCACTGCCGTATAGGCAGCTTAGAAATGTTGCCAACTCTGCGTCAGTTGGTGATTTACGTTCACTGCCGTATAGGCAGCTTAGAAATGAGCGAAGACAGTTTCTAACAGAAGTATTGAGTTCACTGCCGTATAGGCAGCTTAGAAAACAATCAATGACCAAGACAGCAAAGAGTACGAGTTCACTGCCGTATAGGCAGCTTAGAAAGATTTAAAAGCGCAAGAAGCTCAACATGTTTCGTTCACTGCCGTATAGGCAGCTTAGAAAATAATCTCACCGCTGTTGGTGCGACCTAACAAGTTCACTGCCGTATAGGCAGCTTAGAAACATGAGCACAGTGAAGAAAGCACGGATACCTTGTTCACTGCCGTATAGGCAGCTTAGAAATAGCCATCAAAGCGCCAATCAATATAGAAATAGTTCACTGCCGTATAGGCAGCTTAGAAAGCCGAACTGTCCACCGCCACCAGTGTAAGCAAGTTCACTGCCGTATAGGCAGCTTAGAAATGAACCTGAACCTGAACCTGACCCGAATGATCGTTCACTGCCGTATAGGCAGCTTAGAAATTGATCAAATTCATGATCAACAGGTTTTGGTTGTTCACTGCCGTATAGGCAGCTTAGAAAAGTAGTACATCTTCACGGGTCAATGCACCAAAGTTCACTGCCGTATAGGCAGCTTAGAAATGCATGACATACTACAAAATAATCAGCATCAGGTTCACTGCCGTATAGGCAGCTTAGAAAAGCGCGGAACAGCGTTATAAGCTAGGCTGTGAGTTCACTGCCGTATAGGCAGCTTAGAAAGACAAGCTCACGACGAAACGTATCCCAACACGGTTCACTGCCGTATAGGCAGCTTAGAAAAGTTGATTCCCACCCGTTCAACCCATTACTAAGTTCACTGCCGTATAGGCAGCTTAGAAAACCAGTTGGAACACCAATTTCGGCACTTATACGTTCACTGCCGTATAGGCAGCTTAGAAATTGTACGCGGACTTCTGCCATGAGTAGCTACTGTTCACTGCCGTATAGGCAGCTTAGAAAGAAGAAGTCACTGGAAATGACTTAAAACCTTTGTTCACTGCCGTATAGGCAGCTTAGAAAAGTAAAGCAAATTTTATAAAGAGTACCATCACGTTCACTGCCGTATAGGCAGCTTAGAAAACGTTGTTTAACCAATGCCACTGGTACTTGATGTTCACTGCCGTATAGGCAGCTTAGAAAAATCAGGTAAAGCAGCGTAAACTTGTGATAGTGTTCACTGCCGTATAGGCAGCTTAGAAAAGTAGTGAACAAGCCTGTGATAGATCCTGATCGTTCACTGCCGTATAGGCAGCTTAGAAATCGTCCTGAAATGATTGATGCTTTGGTTTTTGGTTCACTGCCGTATAGGCAGCTTAGAAAATGATCCAGTGGGGCTTTAGGAATCCTAAAGTGTTCACTGCCGTATAGGCAGCTTAGAAACCCGTAAACCCGTAAACATGTTGTCATGTGGTGTTCACTGCCGTATAGGCAGCTTAGAAAATTTAGAAAAGGGAAACCATCTGGAAAAGATAGTTCACTGCCGTATAGGCAGCTTAGAAATCCTTAACTAGCTTAATAGAAGTCATAACACCGTTCACTGCCGTATAGGCAGCTTAGAAAGTTCATTTAAGAAATAGTTGCAAGCATGGGCTGTTCACTGCCGTATAGGCAGCTTAGAAATTTAACAGAGTTGATAGGGTCTGATAGACGAGGTTCACTGCCGTATAGGCAGCTTAGAAATTTGCTTTAAACAACATGCGACCCTCAAGCCAGTTCACTGCCGTATAGGCAGCTTAGAAAGACTCCCATAGCTTCAAAAATTGCTTGTACTTGTTCACTGCCGTATAGGCAGCTTAGAAAATGAAGAACTTTCTCAAATTTGGATTAAATGCGTTCACTGCCGTATAGGCAGCTTAGAAAATTAACGCACCAGCACCAACAGCAACAGGAACGTTCACTGCCGTATAGGCAGCTTAGAAATGCCACTGGCATAATAACCATTGTATTTAAAGGTTCACTGCCGTATAGGCAGCTTAGAAATTTTTGGGGGATTCGCGCGCTCACCCCTCAAAGTTCACTGCCGTATAGGCAGCTTAGAAATGTGGAATTTTTAATATCGAGATTAGGCCAAGGTTCACTGCCGTATAGGCAGCTTAGAAATATGGCAGACATTACAACGCTTAGGGCTTGAGGTTCACTGCCGTATAGGCAGCTTAGAAATATGGCAGACATTACAACGCTTAGGGCTTGAGGTTCACTGCCGTATAGGCAGCTTAGAAATATGGCAGACATTACAACGCTTAGGGCTTGAGGTTCACTGCCGTATAGGCAGCTTAGAAATTGCGGTGATCATTTAAAAGCGTTTATAGGCGGTTCACTGCCGTATAGGCAGCTTAGAAAAGAGGGGAAATAATCGGAAAGCGAGGGGAAAAGTTCACTGCCGTATAGGCAGCTTAGAAATGGTCACAATTTTGTTGTGATACCACGTATTAGTTCACTGCCGTATAGGCAGCTTAGAAATAAGCGTTATTTTGTCAGCTATTGGCATTGCTGTTCACTGCCGTATAGGCAGCTTAGAAACGACATCGCTTGCTCAAAGTTTCCGCTATCTTGTTCACTGCCGTATAGGCAGCTTAGAAATTAAACGTTCGATGAACCAGCTTTACCGAGAAGTTCACTGCCGTATAGGCAGCTTAGAAAGACAACAGCACAAATCGCAGAATTAACAACATGTTCACTGCCGTATAGGCAGCTTAGAAAAAGTAAGAAAACAATTTCCTTTTAAGTATTTCGTTCACTGCCGTATAGGCAGCTTAGAAAGTCTGGGCATGTATTACAAACATCATTATCATGTTCACTGCCGTATAGGCAGCTTAGAAAAAACAGGTCATTGATATTCAGCGATTCAGGCTGTTCACTGCCGTATAGGCAGCTTAGAAAGTGTTGAAATTGCGCGTATTCCATTGATGCCGGTTCACTGCCGTATAGGCAGCTTAGAAATTGGCAATTCACCCAAGCGACGACCCGTGTAAGTTCACTGCCGTATAGGCAGCTTAGAAATGAATTTCTTGGCGCAAAACGGCATCTATGATGTTCACTGCCGTATAGGCAGCTTAGAAAGCTTTCATGTGCCAACTGTGCTAAGAAGTGAAGTTCACTGCCGTATAGGCAGCTTAGAAAATAGTGAAGCTGCCTGTGCCTTTGGCTGACATGTTCACTGCCGTATAGGCAGCTTAGAAATTCCACATTCATCATTCGCTTTGCCAAAGCTGGTTCACTGCCGTATAGGCAGCTTAGAAAGCTATTAAAACCATCGCGCTTGCATATTCTCATATAAATAGCCCATTTATTCTTATTCCTAATCTACCATCAGTTCTTATTCATAATAGTCCATAACAAATATAGTTATATCCATGAGGTAATTTTTTAAGTTATTTAATATATTTGCGTATTCTTATTTTAATGGATACCAAACCTTATAAATAAATGAATAAATATTTCTATCTTACTTGGATGCTTTAAAGTTTGTATAACAGCCCCCGTGTTAAATTTATCACCCATCAAGTATTTCAATATTTAAATCAACTGAGTGTTTTTTGATCTAAAAATATTGTTTTTAGGGGAATAGTGGTCGCTTTTAAAAAGATATATTTATCTCACTTAGTTCATTTCAGTTAGAGGAAAGACAATGACACAAAAACCTAATGATCAACGTTCTGTAGTGAAGAATCCTAATAATATTCAACATACACAGAATCAAATTAATCGTATCAATCAATTAAACCCTAACCATAAACCTACGAAATCGAAATAAGGATGAAAACTATGAGTACAGCAGGTTGGCCAAGTACTACTGGTAATCCATCAGGTGGTGGACGTGACAATAATCCACCTAAAGGTAAGTAATTTTTAATTACTTAGAGCTTGTTCAATCCAGGGGGTTGAGCAAGCTCTTTTAAGTCGCTAGGCCATTGTTTTAACAATAAATTAGAACTCTTACTTTTATAATAATTAGAAAAAAATTCCCAAAACTCAAAGTAGATTCCATGCATATAAGCTGTATCTTTAGGTCTAGATTCACAGTCATTTTGGAAATATCTATAGACTATCCAGAGTAAAAATAGATAGTTAAGAGATGGATCCGTAAATTTGAACAACTCCTATAAGTGATATTCTGCTCCTCAAATGATGTTATAAACATCAATATATGGAGTATTTTATGGCACGTAGACCAAGAAGAAATCATTCAA
>NZ_NHRP01000099.1:0-440 GCF_002165385.1 Acinetobacter sp. WCHA39 | reverse complement strand
AAATCAGTTCTTGCACTTGTTGAAGCGCTTGACTCTTACATCCCAGAACCAGAGCGTGCAATCGATAAAGCATTCTTAATGCCAATCGAAGACGTATTCTCGATTTCTGGTCGTGGTACAGTAGTAACTGGCCGTGTTGAAGCGGGTATCATCAAAGTAGGTGAAACTGTTGAGATTGTTGGTATCCGTGATACAGTTGCAACGACTGTAACTGGCGTTGAAATGTTCCGTAAACTTCTTGACGAAGGTCGTGCGGGCGAGAACTGTGGTATCCTTCTTCGTGGTACCAAGCGTGAAGATGTACAACGTGGTCAAGTACTTGCTAAACCAGGTACAATCAAGCCACACACTAAATTCGATGCGGAAGTATATGTACTTTCTAAAGAAGAAGGTGGTCGTCATACTCCATTCCTTAACGGTTACCGTCCACAGTTCTACTT
>NZ_NHRP01000098.1:0-443 GCF_002165385.1 Acinetobacter sp. WCHA39 | reverse complement strand
TTAGTGATTTATTTCGTCATCTTCAAGTTGGTCAAACTGAATGTCGTAAACGACGTATTTGGGTTGGTCGAGTGAAACTGTATATTAGTGCGCTACGATTAGAAGATGGAGAACTTTTACTTGTTGTTTCTCCTATGTTTAATGCTTCTGCTATTCGTGATTATGCATTACGCTGGGAAATCGAAACCTTATTTAGTTGTCTCAAAGGACGTGGATTCAATCTTGAAAATACTCGTTTAACAGACCCTAGACGAGTCAAGAAATTGATAGCAGTGCTAGCCATCGGTTTCTGTTGGTGCTATTTAACAGGTGAATGGCAACATGATCGAAAAAAAGCGATAAAAATAAAGAAGCATGGACGACTTTCAGTAAGTTTATTTCGCTACGGTTTGGACTATGTTCAAATGGCTATTCTACGTTTGATTGGTTTTGGAAAAAAAGAA
>NZ_NHRP01000097.1:0-552 GCF_002165385.1 Acinetobacter sp. WCHA39 | reverse complement strand
CGTCTTTCATCGCCTCTGACTGCCAAGGCATCCACCACATGCACTTAATTACTTGACTATACAACCCCAAACAGTCGCTAACCCTTACAAGTAAGGTTAGGACAGATTGCCATGTTCGTTTTTCAACTTACATCGCTCTCATCCAGTTTGTTGTCTGTGAATTTAATCACCATACAGCTTCAATCTAAATTCATATACCAAAACGCTTGATTCAGTGTTTTTGCTAGTTCTCATTTCATTCAAATTAAACATCGGAATGTTTAAATCAAAGAATGAGTGAACAATTTATTTCAGACTCAAATTCTAATCTGTTAATGATTAACTACCGCCTCGTCAGCGAGTAGTAAACTGTGATAAATCACAGAAGTTAATAAACTCAAATCAAAATCTCTTTTGATTTATTTAGACATTTATTAATTTCTATAATTTACTTTAGCTTTGAATTAATTTCGTTTTTACAAACTCTTTTAATTCATGGTGGAGACTAGGAGAGTCGAACTCCTGACCTCCTGCGTGCAAAGCAGGCGCTCTACCAACTAAGCTAAGTCCCCA
>NZ_NHRP01000096.1:0-583 GCF_002165385.1 Acinetobacter sp. WCHA39 | reverse complement strand
ACTTCTTCTTGGAAGAAACCACCATCAATCATGGTCGCCGTTGCATTCGGGTTATAGATTGCAATCAAGTTGAGTGCTTGAACCACATCTGGACAGTTATGGCAGCTCAATGAGACAAACACATCAAAGTTTGAGTTCAAGTTTAAGCCTTTGATCTGGTTCAATACTTCATCAGATACTTTAGGCGCATAACCTGACACTTGTAATAAAGCCAAGATCAAAGAGGTAAACTCATGTCCCATCGGTAAGCCAGCAAAGAACACACGTGGTTGTTCACCTGCTTTAGCTACACCGAAACTAGGACGGCGAGCGTTTGAACCGTCAAAACGCGCCGTAACTTGGTCAGAAAGTTCTGCAATTTCAGTCACGAGTTCTTTGATTTTTGCAGCTTTGTCTGATTCATCTAAAGCCGCAACTAACTCGATTGGACTTTCTAAACGTTCTAAGTAAGCTTTTAATTGAGTTTTAATATTTTGATCTAACATGTATTTCTCCAAATTCTAAGCAGTTCAAATCAGCTAAATTCATTCGATGAAGCTATAGTACGCAAAACTAATAAATAGGTAAAACAGTATGTTTTTAT
>NZ_NHRP01000095.1:0-629 GCF_002165385.1 Acinetobacter sp. WCHA39 | reverse complement strand
AAGTTTGAACGTAATAAACCACACGTAAACGTGGGTACAATTGGTCACGTTGACCATGGTAAAACAACTTTAACTGCTGCGATTGCAACTATTTGTGCAAAAACTTACGGCGGTGAAGCGAAAGATTACTCACAAATCGACTCAGCTCCTGAAGAAAAAGCACGTGGTATTACAATTAATACTTCACACGTAGAATACGATTCTCCAATCCGTCACTACGCTCACGTAGACTGCCCGGGCCACGCCGATTATGTTAAAAACATGATTACTGGTGCTGCTCAGATGGACGGCGCGATCCTTGTGTGTGCTGCGACTGATGGTCCAATGCCACAAACTCGTGAACACATCCTTCTTTCACGTCAGGTTGGTGTACCTTACATCATCGTATTCTTAAACAAGTGTGACCTTGTTGATGATGAAGAATTACTTGAATTAGTAGAAATGGAAGTTCGTGAACTTCTTTCTACTTATGACTTCCCAGGTGATGACACTCCAATCATCCGTGGTTCAGCGCTTCAAGCATTGAACGGCAATGATGGCGAATATGGTGAGAAATCAGTTCTTGCACTTGTTGAAGCGCTTGACTCTTACATCCCAGAACCAGAGCGTGCAATCGATAAAGCATTCTT
>NZ_NHRP01000094.1:0-676 GCF_002165385.1 Acinetobacter sp. WCHA39 | reverse complement strand
GACTTCAATACCTTTAATTGTGGCATAAGCCGTCTTCATAGATTTGAATCCTAATGTGGCCCTGATGATCCGCTTTAACTTACCATGATCACATTCAATGACATTATTTTTATACTTAATCTGCCTGTGCTCAATATCTACTGGACATTTTCCTTCTCGCTTTAACCGTGATAAAGCATGGCCATAGGTCGCTGCTTTATCTGTATTGATGACCCGTGGAATTTGCCATTTTTTCACCGTATTGAAGATTTTTCCTAAAAAACAATAGGCTGATTTACTGTTCCGTCTAGCGGAAAGGTAAAAGTCAATCGTATGACCACGTTGATCAACTGCACGATACAGGTAAGTCCATCGCCCCTTCACTTTGATATAAGTCTCATCCATATGCCATGAATGTAAATCTGTAGGATTACGCCAATACCAGCGTAAGCGTTTTTCCATTTCTGGAGCATAACGCTGAACCCAACGATAAATTGTGGTGTGGTCAACATTCACACCCCGTTCAGCGAGCATTTCTTGAAGTTCACGATAGCTGATGCCATATTTACAATACCAACGAACAGCCCAAAGAATGATTTCACCTTGAAAGTGCCGACCATGGAAGGGATTCATCTGCTGTATCTCGAAATAAATAAGATATTTAGCTTATCATGTCAGCCTATTTGCAACAGTGCCC
>NZ_NHRP01000093.1:0-716 GCF_002165385.1 Acinetobacter sp. WCHA39 | reverse complement strand
ACAAAGCCAAAATCTTTGAGCCAGACCACTTGACCCTGATGGAAATCTGGCAATAAACGCAGTTGAAACCATTGTCCTTTTTCTGGGGAAACCTTACGGTTACAGTCGATACCAAACATAAATCGAATACCATATTTTCTTATGGTTTTTAGATTTCCAGTCGATGAATACCAACTATCACCTGTAATAAATTGAATCTTTGCACCCCAACCGAGTACTTCACTTAACATATCCATAAAGTAATCATTCTTGGTTTTACTTTCAGATTTGTCATAAATTCGGAAATTAATTGGAATATTTTGACCATTTTGATCTGTCGCATACAAGGTAATGAGATTAATACCCTTGACGGATCGGTGGTGTTTGCCTGACCAAAAATAGCTAACTAAGTCCATATGTTGACTATATGGTTTATCTAAAACAGTATCATCAATACTGGCTATAAGTTTGTTATTATCAATATGTTGAATTGATTCTTGATATAGGTCGTGAGGTGTGTAATCTTCACGCTCTAGAAAGCGATTTACACTATCATGCGAGATATTATAAGTCTCGGCAAGTTGTGTGCAGCTAATAGAGTTCGGTTCTGTCATGAGAAAGCCCATATAAATGGGTAGAGTACAAGTTGCTGTAGAAGCATGTTTAATTCGTCTGATCACAGATACTTTATAAAGTATTTTAGTACTTTTTTGAATTCGTCAATGCGTAAGTCCTAA
>NZ_NHRP01000092.1:0-717 GCF_002165385.1 Acinetobacter sp. WCHA39 | reverse complement strand
CACATTCACAATACGATCTTTACCAAAAATGGAGATAAAGCGTTGAATCAAAGCAATACGCTCTTTTGTATCTGAATTGCCACGTTTATTGAGCAATGTCCAAACAATAGGTATCGCTATTCCACGATAGACGATGGCTAACATCAAGATATTGATATCTCGTTTTCCCCATTTCCAGTTGGTTCTATCCAAAGTTAATTGGACTTTATCGAATGAAAATATATTGAAAATTAACTGAGAAATTTGACGATAATTGAAATACTGATCTGCAAAGAAGCGTTGTATACGTCGATAAAATGATTATGGTAAGCACTTGATGGGCAAGGCTTTAGATGCAGAAGAAAGATTACATGTCTGTTTTACAATTAATGCCAGCATAATCAGTGTAAAACATTTTACATGTGACTTGTTCCACTTTAGATATTTGTTTAAGATGAGATGTAACTCATTGAAATGTGTCATCATATTCGTCGTCAGAAAACAAGTATTATGCCATTATTTCAATGAGTTATCTTTTTTTGTCGTGTACAAAGATGTTTATTAATTAATCAATTGCAGGAGATATTAAGACTTTTTTTGTAATTTTGAGTAAAGTTAGTTTTCTGGAATGTTTCATTTTCTCACTCTAAGGTAATCACGAGGGCACTGTTGCAAATAGGCTGACATGATAAGCTAAATATCTTATTTATTTCGAGATACAGCAGATGAATCCCTTCC
>NZ_NHRP01000091.1:0-828 GCF_002165385.1 Acinetobacter sp. WCHA39 | reverse complement strand
TCATGACTAATTTTTTAAATACCTGAAAAACAATGAATTTTTATAAGTGGTTTCGCATAACCACCATTATGTTAAATGGATATTGTGCAAATGATAAAATGTGATGTTCAATCCATCCTATTATTAAATATTATTTAGCTGGGATTGATGATATTTTTTTCCCTTTCTCATCATAGACGTAAATCCAACTTCCTTTCTTGACGCTTACAGTTGATGATGTAAATCCGTGTAAGGCATCACCTGCAAGTGCAGCTAATTTACGCCCTTTTTCATCGTATACATAAATCCAACTTCCTCTATGAACAGCACTTGCAATAGCCATATTTTTTATTCCTGTTCAAATACTTCTGTGAAGTGGCTTTTATTAATAATTACATATGATTTTCCAGTGTCTTTATATAAAAGTTGGTTTTCTTCAGCACTAGAACTCGTATCTTCCCAGATATCCGCCCAACGATCATAAATTTCATTCCAGATAACATTAGTTATTCTATCTCGTTGAAACCAAGTTAAAAGTTCCCATTTATAAAATTCAACATACCCACAGTGTTGTAATTCAGCCATTTTATTACTGAATAGAGGGTCAAATTTTTTTGCTAATGACATATCATCAATCCTATAATTTTTTATTGTGATTATAATGCAATATTATAATTTTAATTTCAACTTATATTTTTAATTTAAAATTATAATTGGTACTTATTTTAAGAATTTCTAAAATTAACATAATACACCTTATACGAAACTATGATGTTAGAAACCATTTAAAGTGTCTGTATTCTCACCAATAAAAATGTCTGGTTTATGATGGTTTTCACCATCATGGAC
>NZ_NHRP01000090.1:0-864 GCF_002165385.1 Acinetobacter sp. WCHA39 | reverse complement strand
CAGATTTCTTGGCATTCATGCATAATCTGCGGATGAAATACATCGATTCAAAGAAGCTTTCTGAAACACAGTTCAAGCGATACACGGGCATCTCATGGTCAACCTTTGATTTAATGGTTGAGCAATTGAAGATGCATGTTCCTGCCAAAGGCAGACCACCTAAATTGAGCCTAGAGGATCAGATCCTCCTGTGCTTAAGTTATTGGCGTGAATACCGAACCTTATTCCATGTCGCAACAAGTTATGGCGTGTCAGAGCCCACTGCTTCAAGAATCGTACGTCATGTAGAGGACTGCTTTATTAAGTCCAATTTATTTAATTTACCCAAAGATTTACCCGAGGGCGAAGGCATTGACTGGAATGTGGTGATTGTAGATGCCACAGAAATTCCAATCCAAAGGCCTAAAAAAACAAAAGAAAAGCTATAGCGGCAAGAAAAAGAGCCACACTTTCAAAGTACAGGCCATCATTCATTATCAAACTCAAAAAATCCTGAGTTTATGTACGGGTCGTGGTGCCGTACATGATTTCGAACTCTTCAAACGTAACTTGAATCAGCTTCCTGCAGGTGCATTTATCCTTGCAGATAAGGGTTATCAGGGAATTTATACAGTGTATCCAAATAGCTTGTTGCCATTAAAAGTAAAGAAGCGCTGTAAACTGGATCCTGAACTAAAAATCTATAATCAGCAAATCAATAAAAGAAGAATTGGGATTGAGCATGTATTTGGCAGTTTGAAAACCTTCAAAATTCTTGCTGAGCGATATCGCAATCGAGGCAAAAGACTAGGATTAAGATTCAATTTAATTGCTGGAATCTATAATTTAGAACTGAGTAAAAAATGACTTATGAAAGAAGTCTAA